>JANPLP010000975.1:0-4158 GCA_031426595.1 Planctomycetia bacterium
GGGCTTCGTTGATATTAATTGTTCTATGGCTAATCGATAGAAATCAAAATGCATGTATCCCGTGAGATGAATATCGGAAAGATGGCCGACTTTCAAACCGTCATGGCCGTCGATTAACCTGTCTACGCGAACCTCATGGCAGCTAGTTTCGATCAAATGCAGTTGATTCCAAGGGATATTACCCAGAGATCGTACCCAGCGTTTACAGAAAACATTCTTGCCCAAGTGGTATCGAAGATTGGACCGATGTACGGAAGTGCTGAGTACGGCAGGCGGCGGTGTCTTCAGACGAAACCTTGCCAAAATCCACGTGGGAGCTAGCCACAACAACGACGCAATCGATCCAACGGAAAAGGCTTGCGCTGCGGCCGAGGTATTCTTGCAAAGGGAGATAAACTCCGATGCATGACCATCAATCCTAAGAAATCCGCTCAGCCAAACTCGATCGTTCCAAAGGATCCAACCAGGAATCAAGAAGCAAACAATGACTATCAGCTTATCGATTCGCTTGATATGCTTGCGCGAAATTCCGGATGCATTGATTCTGTTGAAAAGGTGAAGCCAGAAAACGACATTTCCAAGCAGAACGAGGATCAAAAGGATCCAAGGCAGAGCCGAGAACAAGTGAAACGTCCTTAGGCGGCCGAAGTTTTGTAAGCGTCGATGATCGTCTCCGTTACGCTTACTAACTGGTCAAGGCGAAATGGCTTGTAGAGAATTGCTTTCGGGTGAAGTCCCGCTTGACGAGCTTTGACAATGGAGTGCCCTGGATCATAACCGAACCCGGTCATCAGTACCATCGGAACCTGTGACAGGATCGCTTGCAGACGAAGCATTAATTGATGGCCGGAATAATCGGGCAATCGAATATCTGAAATGATCACGTCATACGGTTCAGATACCGAACAGTTCCGCACCATCAAAACGGCTTCATCGCCTTCGTGCGCCGTTTCGACGATGCATCCGTAACGTTCTAAGAGCGCGTGAGCGTCGTTCCTTGTTTGAACGTCGGCGTCGACGACCAGAATCCGTTTACCTCGAAACTTTTGGTGTTGTCGGGCGTTACAACCTACTGGAACTACTTCCGCAGGCCCCATCGTCTGACCAATCGTGTGGATGGAACGCTTGATATCGCGAGCCTTACGAAGAATCCCTTGCAGTCGCTGCAAGACCTCAGGATCGTGTCCGATATATTTCTCCATGACGTTGACCGTGTCAAGCAGAATATCGTCGATCGGCAGGGCAACCGCTGAGTGAATCGCTTCGCAGCTTTGCTGGGCTGCATTGGTTTGTTGGGCGACCAGCAACTCAAGCGTGTTTAATGCAACGGCGATATCGCGAGCGAAAATCTCTAAAAACTGTTGATCACTGTGGTTGAATGCGGCTACTCTTGGGCTCTCAACATTCATGGTTCCAATCAGCTGATCGTGAAGCATTAATGGAACTGTCAAAGAACTTCTCGCGCCTCGGAACGCTTCCAGGTAACGCTCGTCTTGCAGCGTATCACGACACAAATAGCTCTTGCCGCTCGATGCAACATAACCTGTTACACCGTTACCCTGGGGACTCGCCATCAATCGTCGATCAGCCGCAATCTGATCGATTCCGACAGAAAGAAGAGGAATCAAGTTGCCTGTCGCTTGTTCCAGCAGTCGAATCTCGACGACATCGACATTCAGCAAGTCCTGGGTGTAATGACGTATGTTGTCCTTGAGCAAATCAATGCGTTGCTCCACATCCATTGCAAAGATTTCATCCGGCTTTAAATCGGTCAACCGATTGCCTGCCTGGTGGATCGCGGCAAGCTTCTGCTGCTGTAAGATCTCATCGGTCACATCGCTGAGCGTTACGACAAGACGCCCCGACGCCATTTCATCAGGAAGCGGCGAAGCATGAACTTGATAAAACTTGCCATCGATCGTCTGGAGTGTCGAACTTTGAGCAGCCCCCGTGTTGAGCGAACTTTGGAGGGGGCATGCGTCGGCACCAAGCAGTTCCGGATTGCCGATAGCGGAGTAAAAGGAGCAGCCGACAAGATCTGTTCCCGGAAACCACCTACGCAAGCAACCATTCGACCACTGGATAGTCAAATCAGACCCAACAAGGGCTACTCCATTGGGCAAACAATGAAGAACGCTTTCGCTTTCCGTGCCAAGTTCGCTAACGTAGGTCACTCTACATCCCCTGGAAGACTTGTTTCATAACAACAAACAACTATAGGATTGCCGAGCATTTACTTCAACACAAGAATTGTCGAATCCCCCAAGAGTTCTCGCGAATTTGCCCTCATTGAGAAGTTCATTTCATTCCTTGGACGACTCTCTGCCATCCCTTTTCGGCTCTGCGATATGGAAGTGATGAGGAAGATTTTAAAGTGAATCACGCTTGATCGGCCCTCCAGACTTCGAAAGTCGGCCTGGTCTCCATTAAGTTGTTTCCTATGGAAATCAAAGCACCAAAAGTCGAGGCTTGACGAGGCATTTTTTATCATGATTTGGGCTTCAAAATGTGACTAAGCGGCAGATGTAAAGGACTATGCCGAGGTGCTCGAAACCCAATCGGGTTCGCCACACCAACGCTTCGCATGCAAGGTCGAAAATACCGAACAAGTTTTCTAGGCTTAAACCAATAAAATGGCCTCAAAAACGACACAAATTGGGGGGGGCGAACAAGTCGGACGGAAAAACTTGATCGGTCTCGATTAAATTATGGGAGTTTAGGAGGAATAGGTAAAAAATCACGAATACCTCTTCCTTGTCGTTAATAGGCATGTACACTTTATCGGCATTGTCAAGCACCCACAGATGTATATGAGCGACCTCTCCCAGCGAGTCCAACAGGAAGCACAGGGCGTTTTCGGTCAGTAATTGGCGTAGTTTTTGATTTCCGTGGCCGCGTGGCCCATTTTTGTTCCTTGAGGAGACTGCAATGAAGTTTCGCCCGTTTTTTTGTTTAGGGCTGGCCGCGATGTTATCCGGCACCAGTCAAGCAGCCGATTGCGGCTGTGCAGGTTCTAGCGGTTCTGTCGTCGTTGACGGCGGGATGGTTGTTGGTGGTGGTTCGGTTGTTGGTGGTGACATGGTAAGCGGTGGTGGTTGTGGACCATCGATCAGCTACGTTGAAAAGACAATTATGGTTCCTCAGCAAGTTGCTGAGACTCGAACCGTCAACAAGACAATGTTCAAGATCGAAGCTCGTACTCGAACTTACACTGTTGCGCGTCAAGTGCCACGAACCGAAACCAAGACTCGCGAAGTCACGGTGATGGTTGCTCAACCACAGACTCGTACCGAAACCTACAACGTTACTGTTCCAGTAACCACCCAAGTTTCCCAATCGTACCAAGTTTGCGTGCCACGAACTGTAACGGAACAAATTCCTTACAACGTAACGAAGACTGTATACGAGGATCAACAACAGAACTACACCGTCCAGGTGCCATCGACCGTTGTTGAACAAGTTCCGTACACGGTTCAAGTTCCGGTAACGACAACCGAAGTACAGAACTATACCGTTCAAGTACCTTCGACCGTTCAAGAACAAGTCCCATACACAGTACAAGTTCCTGTAATGTCGACTGTTGAAGTTCCTTACACCGTTCAAGTTCCTGTGACGACTCAAGTCGAACAGAGCTACACTGTCAAAGTTCCATACAGCGAGCAACGAACTGGTTCCCGAACAGTATGCCGACGAGTACCTGTCACTCAGACACGGACTGTTTCCAAAGACATGGGCTCCTACCAAACTGTTACCGAAGAAGTTCCCGTTACCGGTGGCTATGGCTACTCGGTAAGCGGCAATGCAATGGGTGGTGGTATGGGCGGTTGCGGTAGCTCGCCGGGATGCGGAAGCGGCTGCGGCGGATGCGCGAGCAACTGCGGCGGATGCTCGTCCGGTTGCGGGGCCGTAGCCAGCAACTGCGGCGGATGCGGATCCGGAAGCGCTGGCATGGTGGCTGGTGGCGATATGGGTGGCGCAGCAATGGGCTGTGGTCCTTCCATGCGAACTATCTCGCGACGAGTTTGGGTTCCAAACGTCGTTACCGAAGAAGTTCCTTACACAACTTACACTTCGCAACAAAGTGAAGAGCAATACACCTACACGGTCAACCTTTGCCGTGACGAAGTTCGTACTCGTTCGGTTCCTCAAACGACCTAC
>JANPLP010000976.1:0-4457 GCA_031426595.1 Planctomycetia bacterium
GCGGTCCAGGTAAGTAGAGTGTTGCGGCGCTGGGTTTGCAGCCGAGCGCCGCGTCGAATCAACAAAAGGGAGCCTGCATCGCGTGCAGGCTCCGAACAAACAAAACAAGCAACGAACGAAAGTCTATTGTGAAGGACGAGCAAATGAATCGATCAGTTTCGACTTGGGTACGCGCGAGAGCTAGCAGGGTGCATCGAGGCTTTACGCTGGTGGAGCTGCTCGTGGTCATCGCGATCATTGGTTTGCTGGTGGCGCTTATCGTGCCTGCCGTAATTGCCTCGCGTTCTGCATTTGAAAGAAGTGCATTGAAGTTCGAAGTTCAGGCTCTTAATGACGCGGTTGAAAACTACCGCAGCAAGCACGGCGACTATCCACCGGACGGTAGCTCCTGGCCGATCATGGAGAGTCATCTGCGCAAGGCATATCCGGAAATACTGAGGTCAGAGCTAGATATTCTCAAGAACGCACAGCTTGATCCGGCCGAGGCGTTGGTGTTTTTCCTAGGTGGTTTCAGCACGGATGCTCAACGTCCATTCACTGGCAAGGGTGGGCCATTTGAAAAAGCTGGTATCTACAATGCCTCGCGAGATAACTCATTCTATGATTTCCCAGTCGAACGTATTACGCTGAATGACGAGTCTATTTTCGCAGAAGTCACAGATGATTTATTTCCTGTGTTTATGTCGAGAGGAAATGTGCCTCAGTTTGGTTCTCCTTACGTTTACTTTGATAGCCGAACGTATCTGTTCAATCGACGTACCGCAGCGGACCCTCTTTACAACTGTTACCAGCCATCGAACATTGTGTCTACGAATAGTGTTGGTGCATATCGCGGAAACATGGGCGCTGTTCGCCCGCACCTTGATGCGGTTGATTTAAACTCTGGTAGGTTCTCTTTCCAGAACAGTAAGACGTTTCAAATCCTCTCGCCGGGATCCGATGCGAAATTTGGTGGGCGACTCGTCGCGTTAGGGGCGCAGTGGTTCAATTTGGCCGGTAAGTCATTCACGTTCAATACAACCACTAAGTCAATGGTTGTGGATACTGCCTCTACGGGTCCATTTTTATTGACCGAGAATAATGGGATTGTTGACAGTCCAGCACACGACAATTCCTGCAATTTTACGGAATTTAAAACCTTAGGTGATGCCGCGCGATAAAGATTCGTATTGGTAAGCAGCTTCTTTGTTCTTCTTAGGAAGTTTTCGATGACAAACCAAAATTGCAGAAATCGGCATGGCTTTACACTAGTTGAGTTATTGGTGGTTATTTCCATCATTGGATTTATTTCCGGTATGTTTCTCGTTGCGTTCCGTGGCGCTTCTCAAGAAGCATCTACCCAAAAAACGCGAACAACAATTCAAAAAATTAGCGAAGTGCTTAATGCACGAATGGATGAATACATCAATTTTCCAATTTCATTGCGAATTGCATCCGGCATTTTGCCGCCGAATGTTGTTTCGTGGGATACATCAACCAACGGCGAAACCGTTGTTTTGCTTAGAGAAAGAGCTCGCTTACTTGTATTGCGAGATCTCATTCGAATGGAAATGCCAGATCATCCAGATGACTTAAAGTATACAACTTTTTGGAGGAGCATTTTAACCGGTCAAGCATTGACGCAATATCCAGAGAACTTGCCTCGGGGGGTTTCAACAGGACTTGGGACGAATGTCCCATTAGCTACACCTGGGTACTTGGTATCAGCACCGGTCACATCGCGGGTAAAGGCACTGATTACTCGATTGATTGATCCAAAGCAACCCAGTAAGCCACGGGATAAATGGGACGAGTTGTATGCAAATGAGGAACTGCTTTTTTTGATAGTAGAAGGTTCCGAACTAAATGGATCTAGCGCAATTGAATTGTTTGGAAAATCAGAAGTTGCCGATACTGATAATGATGGCTTGAATGAGTTTGTCGATGCATTCGGAAAACCGATTCGTTGGATTCGTTGGCCAGCTGGCTTTTCGGGAGCATCTAAGTTTTACCCGGACATGCTCGATCCGTCGTTGGTAACTTCAGATGGGCGTCTGGTCGTTAATTCCGAACCGCTCGACCGACTTGGGACGGACCCAGGGTGGAAAACGTCCGCGCAAAAACCTGGGACAGGCCTGTCACCATTAGTGATTAGTGCTGGCGTAGATCGTGCATTTGGAATCCGTTTTCGCGAATTGAATAGATATTCTCCTCCCTCGATACCCCCGACACCAGTTGGGCGCTTTTTTGGAATCGACTCATATTCCAATGCTGAGGCTCCGTGGTCGGATAATCGATATGGTCTTACAGGGTTCACTGACCCTTGGTTCCCTCGCCGTGCTCCCGTAAAGGGGATTCGTATGGGAGAGACAGTAAACGGCGAGATATACGATCTGGAAAATGGTGTTCAAGTTGGCCCGCAACATGCAGGCGATAACATTACCAACTTCGATGGAACGGGGGTGTCATTATGATGCAAATACGACGGCGTCGTGGAGTTACATTGATTGAACTCTTGACCGTTCTCGGTGTCGTAACCTTGTTGGCTTTACTGGTTTTGCCAACGGTCAAGACATTGATTACTGATCGGAAAAGCACAAATGCCGCAACGATGGTTCGCAATTTCCTTGAAGCTGCGCGTGCACGCGCCGTTGGAACCGGACGACCCGTTGCGGTGGTGCTAGAGCGAATTTCATCGCTGCCAGCAGACATTAATGGAGATGGCTTGATTAATGAAATGGATGTGGTGTCCAATTCCCGGTTGATGTCTGCTACGGCAATCGATCCGTTACCAGGAGGTTCTTCGGCAGATATTAATTTCGTGGTTTACAATTCCTGCATTCGATTGAGTATGGCGGAACAACCGCTCCCAGTAACCAACTTAATGCTTAGCTTTTCTGCACCAATTGTTGCGAGGGGACCGTCTACCTGGACAGCGCCATACATACCTCCGGCCGACATTCAGCTACCGACTCTGAGTGTCGCTGCAATTGAATCCAGGAATTACTTCTCAATCGATGGAGGAGTTTCAAACCCGTTGCTTGCGTCGTTGTTTGTGGCTGGCAACGAAGTGAGTTTTAATAAGTCAAGTACTAAACATCTCATCATCCAAACCAGTCTCGATACTACCAACAATGTACTTTGGTTCACCACTATCAGTAATTCGGGTGTTCTCTCAGATCTTGAACAGGCACTACCGTCTAACGAAATTGTTTCAAATCCTACGCAATCGTTTCTAACCTTCACTGTATTTCAAAAGCCTAGGTCGATAAATGGACCTGCGATCCAGTTACCCAAAGGCATGTGCGTCGATTTGTCTTTAAGTGGCTTCGCATCGTTTGGAAATGTAGCCATTGTTGACAACATTAACAAGACCCTGCGGGACCAGAGGATGAGGTTTAGTTCGGCTTGGTTGTATGGACCTGTCTCGGCACCTAATGCGTCTGAACTGAGACCAATCTACATTGTCTTCGGTCCAGATGGAGGACTATCTAGAGTGTATGCGAATGGAGCATTGAGCAGCGCTAGTATTCCGGTAGAGATTGCGGACGATTTTTTTCTGTATGTTGGAAAAATAGATCAAGTGGTCGTACCGATGTTCGACAATACAATTCGACAAAATCTGACCGACCCAAGTACATACGTCGTACGGCTATCTCCAAAGTCTGGCGCGATTAGTGTCGCTCCTGCGACCCAGGGAGTTCCTGCAACATTAGACGTGGGCGGAGTGCTTGAATTGACTCGTCAAGGTACCTATGGAATTCCCCTTTCAGGGCAATGAGGTTCAATATGAAACGAAACATAACCGATCATCAACGAAGCGGCTTGACCGTGGTTGAGTGTTTGTTTGCGATGACAATTATGCTTATCGGACTGATCGGAATTGCAGCAATAGTTCCGTTTGCTGGTCGGCAGGCAGCTGATAGTTATAAAATTGTGCAAACATTGGCAACCGGCGAGAACATGATCGAGTTTGCAAACTCGAATCAAGTATTGCGCCCATCGCTGTCCTCGCCTTGGCAAGTCATTGACGACGGGGCGACACCAACCGACTCGGATGCTACGTTTTTCGTCTCGATGGATAGACTTTTTGGGACTTTGTATTCTGAGGTTCGTCCATCAACGCCAACGATTAGACAAGAATTCGAAGCTGCTAACGCAGTGCTCGGAACTGGATTCTGTATGGATCCTTACTTTTGGGGAAATCAAGTTCGATATTCGAGTAAGGTTGCTGCAAATGCATGGGGTAACTATAGACGGACCCGATTCCCCTTTTATCAAGAAGCATATCCTCAAGATTTGAATCCGTTCAGCACTGGACCAAAGCAGATAACTCCGCGTCTTCTTCGAATATCGCTGCGCGACCCTTTGGGGGTAGTTGGAAATCGAAACAACGGATGGCTCCGAAAGCCAGCGTCCAGAACGCTTGCAAACCTGAGCGGCGGTGATGTTTCCTCATCGGCTCCGGACAGTGACAA
>JANPLP010000977.1:0-6720 GCA_031426595.1 Planctomycetia bacterium
TAATCATGGGGACATTTCTATTGAACGCTTATGGGGTCATTTCTAATGGCGCATGACATGCAGCCAAGAAAACAGCCTGGATTTCGCGTCGATCTTCGAATGCATCGGCACGTTAATGAATGGGCTTGGGCAGGACCCAGTACCAAGGAGCGATGAAATGCTGAGCCGCTAGGCGAGCTCGTACGAGTCGCGGGATGCGCGTGCGAGGCGTTTCCCACAGTTGATCGCCGTTGCGGAGAACTTCCCGCAGTAGCGCATGGTAATAGCGCCACATGAGCGAAAACAATCGCCGACTGGGGGCGGGCAAATAATGAATGGTTTCCCATCCGGATTCATAGAGCTCTTCAGTGCGTTCACCGACGGCTCGGATCAACCCTTGCAGATCGCCGTTGGGACAACCGTTCAACCACTTCGACGATTCAATCCCAAAGCGTTCGAGTTCACTCAGCGGCAGGTAGATTC
Source organism: Planctomycetia bacterium (assembly GCA_031426595.1). Lineage (GTDB taxonomy): Bacteria > Planctomycetota > Planctomycetia > Pirellulales > Pirellulaceae > Aureliella. The sequence goes on from JANPLP010000977.1 coordinate 463, forward strand.
GGCCCATTTTTGCATCGGCGGATAGATCTCGCAGTATGTTTGTCAGTTGAAATGCGATGCCGCAGTCGATCGCGACTTGCTCGGGCATCGACTCGTTGGCTTGCCAAATATGAGTGCAGGCGAGCCCCACTGCAGAAGCGACGTGGTAGCAGTAGTCCTCCAGCTCACGCCAGTTCTGAGGGGGTTGATGGTCGAGATCCATTTGCACACCGCGCACGATGTCGATCAGCAAATGTTTTGGAATTTCGTAAGTCTGCAACGCATGCCGCAGTGCGGGCCATAACCATTCGCCCAGGGGCGTGGACGAGCCGACAGATTGCGAATTGGGTGGCGTCAGTGTCGCTGGACTCGATGAAACCGTTTGATCCATGCACAGCAAGTTGCTGTCGAGCGATTCCGTTTGTTGTAGCCAAGTGTCAAGCAAAGTGCGCTTTAGTGCTGGGGTTCCCTCTCCGTCGCTGAGATCATCGGTGATTCTTGCAAAAGCATACAGCGCGTACATTGCAGCACACTGTGCGCGGGGAAGCAGCACGAACGTCCAGCAAAAACTGCTGCCACTGCTTCGACAAAGTTGGCGGCACCACCGGTAGCTCTCAGCCGTCTTCTCATCCATGTCACTAGAGCCTCACGAAACGCGATTTTAATGCTTGAAACATCAGCTTTAATTTTGTTGACTTTGAGAGTGAAGGTCTGGCTGTCCAGACGTCGAAGTCCTGCCGTTCGATAGCCTCTAAAATTGCCAAACCACCTCGCACGAACAAATCGATATCGACGGCCAGCCAACTGGGCACCGACTTTACCAGTGATCTGCCATCGATAAAGCACTGCCGCGCGGTGCTCGTCCATTCCCTGAGCAGCGATTGTAACTGGGGAGTGCAATGCGCTGCCATCACCATCGCTTCATCGACGCCGTGGCGCGACCACATATCACGCGGCGCGTAGACGCGGTCGTTAGCGACATCGCGAGCCATATCTTGGCAAAAGTTAGCGATTTGCAAACCTGTGCAAATGGAATCGCTGAGTTGAATATTTGCATGGTGGTCCGCGCGACCAAATCGCAATATCACGCGGCCCACTGGATTCGCGGAACGTTGGCAATAATCAAGCAATTGCGTGTGGTTGTCGTAGCGCAAGGTCGCTTGGTCTTGGCGAAACGCGCTGAGCAGATCTTCGAGCGGTTCGATAGGCAATTGATGTCGCTGAATTGTGGACTGAAGAGCTACCATGACTGGGTGTGCAGGGCGGCCCGAATAACACAATGCGAGTTGCTGCTGCCACCAACTAAGCAGAGGGAGTCGGCGATGCGGCTCGACTTCATCCGCGATATCATCGGACCACCGGCAATACGCGTAGAAATTCACAAAGTCCTGTCGCAGGGGACGCGGCAAAAACCAACTGACGACAGTGAAATTCTCGTAGTGATTGCGGGCAATCTTACGGCAGTGTTGTTCTGCGAAAGACAAATCGCATGCCGAGGGGGGCATGTCCGGCCCCCATTTTGCCAAATCCGCTATAAAAATGGCGGTAGCGGCATTCGAAGTTGTGTCGTTTTGCACCATAATTCAGTGAGCTACATTTCCGTTCAAAGCGGTTCGACACACCGATACTACAACGCACTGCAGCGTCGTCATGCACAGTAGTAGCACAGTGCACTTTGGTATTCCAGGGCACACGGGTAATCCAACGCTGCACTGCAATTCGATCTGATTATCACACTGCTGCGTTCAAAAAAGATTCAGGAATCTGAAGCATGGAAATTATACTGGCCGCGCCAAGGGGGTTTTGCGCGGGGGTAAACATGGCCGTCACCAGCCTCGACTTGGCGATCAAGCACTTTGGCACGCCGATTTATGTTTATCACGAAATCGTTCACAATCTCTATGTCGTTGAGACTTTCAAAAGCAAAGGGGCGGTCTTCGTAAATTCGCTGGACGAAGTTCCAGAGGGCCAAACGGTGCTGTTCTCTGCACATGGCGTGTCACCTGAGATCCGACGCATCGCAACGGAACGCAAGCTGTTCGCGATCGATGCGACCTGTCCGCTTGTGACCAAAGTTCACTTGGAAGCGATTAAATACGCCAAAGGTGGTTACACGATAATCCTGATTGGCCATGAGGGACATGATGAAGTGATTGGCACCATGGGGGAAGCCCCCGAAGCAATTGTGCTGGTCGAATCGGAAGCAGGCGTTGACCAGTTGCAATACGCTCCCGACGTCAAGTTGGCTTACTTGACTCAAACGACTCTCAGTGTCGACGACGCGAATCGAATCATTCAGCGACTGCGAGCCCGATTTCCTTGGATTGAAAGTCCGCCGAAGGATGACATTTGCTACGCAACGCAGAACCGGCAAGAAGCGGTTCGATTACTCAGCGAGAAAGCGGACGTGGTTTTGGTTCTGGGAAGCAAGAACAGTAGTAATAGTTTGCGTCTGCAGGAGTTGGGCCTCGAGCAAGGCAAGCGCAGTTATTTGATCGACGGGCCACAGGACATTGACCCCACCTGGTTCAGTTCGTCAAATCGTGTTTTGGTCACAGCAGGTGCGAGCGCGCCCGAATCCGTGGTAAGCGAAACGATTGCTTACTTGAAGGATCATTTCGGTGCAACCGTTCGCGAAGAGACGATTCGCGAAGAGCAGGTACACTTTCCACTTCCCAAACCGCTGCGAGTTCTGGCTAAGGCGGAAGAAAAAAGTGCCGCCTCCCAGTAGTTTGCATCATCGTTTACAATCCGGCGGCGATGAAAATAGTCTCAAGGGCTTGCAAGCTTGTTCAGCGTTTCGGCGCTCTAGTTTCTGGGGCGCGAAGGTAGCGAGAACTTGCTGACCGAATGTGATTTCCGACCGGAGCCGTACATGGTTGAACCCCAGTTCCCACCCGCGTGGCAGCATCGCCACCTTCTGGATCTTGAAAGTTTGACGGCGGCGGAGATCAACACGCTGCTTGATTGTGCGGAGCAGCTAACCGCGGCCTATGATGCTTCTCCCACAAAGCTCTCGTTGCTGAGCGGTCGTACAGTTGCGAATCTTTTCTTCGAGAACAGCACTAGAACTCGCAACAGTTTTTCGTTGGCGGCTAAACGTCTCGGCGCTGACACGATCGAATTTTCATCGAGCGGTTCGTCGGTTTCCAAAGGGGAGACCTTTATCGATACGGCGAAGACGATCGAAGCGATGGGTGTGGATGCTGTCGTCGTTCGCCACGCAACACCTGGGACTTCGCATCTGTTATCGACTCACTTGAATTGCTCGGTGTTGAATGCAGGTGACGGTCCGCACGAACATCCGACTCAAGGTTTGCTTGATATTTTAACGATTCGGCAAAAGCGTGGTCGCATCGATGGGTTGACGGTGGCGCTCGTTGGCGACATCGCACACAGTCGCACGGCGCGCTCGAATATCTGGGGACTCAAGAAACTCGGCGCTCACGTTATCGTCTGCGGACCAGCCACGCTGGTTTCAAAAAAGTGGGAGCAGTTCGGTGTCGAGGTCGCTTACAGTTTGGACGAAATTTTGCCCCGCTGCGATGTGCTCAATCTGCTACGCATCCAATTCGAACGCCAAGCCACGCGGCCGTTTCCATCCGTTCGCGAGTATGCGTTGCTGTACGCAATGAATTCGCAGCGAATGCTGAGAGCGAAGTCAGACATCTTGATCATGGCTCCTGGTCCGATCAACCGCGGCGTCGAATTGACTCCGGAAGTTGCCGATGGACCGCACTCAGTGATCTTGCAGCAAGTCAGTAATGGAATCTCAATTCGAATGGCCGCGCTGTGGTTGCTGCTCGGTGCCCGCGAAGGAGCGAAGTGATGGAAGCGAATAGAAACACAAGTTGGCTGATTGAAAATGGTCGCCTCATCGATCCATCGCAGAACCTTGATCGTGTTGGGAGGTTATTGCTGCTAAATGGTCGGGTTGCCGCTATCGATCCTGTCGATGGTTCTGTCCCAGCCGATTGTTCGCGCGTGGATGCATCGGGTTGTATCGTCGCGCCGGGTTTGGTGGACATAGCAACGGAGTTGGGTGAACCCGGCATGGAGGAAGATGAAACAATCGCGACAGGCACGCTCGCTGCACTGGCCGGTGGTTACACATCGTTAGCGTGCTCAGCCAACACTGATCCTCCAATCGACACCGCGACCGCAGTCGAGTTCGTGCGTCAGAAGGCTGCAAAAGCGGACCGAGCTCGCGTCTATGTGATCGGTTGCGTTAGCAAGGGTCGTACCGGCGAAGAACTCGCCGAGATCGGTTCGCTGGTAGAAGCCGGCGCGATTGCACTCAGCGATTCGCCCCGACCTATGGAGAACACCGCGCTGCTTCGCAAAGCTCTTGAATACTGCCTGATGTTCAATCGGCCCATTATCGATCGACCAGAGATCCGCAGCTTGACGCGCGATGGCGTGATGCATGAGGGCTTGACGCAGTTGGTATTGGGGCTCGCACCGATGCCCGCTGAAGCAGAAGATCTGGCCACAGCCCGCGACCTTCGCTTGCTGGAAAGTACCGGTGGTCGCTTGCACTTAAACAGCATCTCAACAGCCGGCAGCATCGAGATCATTCGTCGCTCAAAAGACCGCGGAACCATCGTCACAGTCGATACTCGTATTGCCAACTTGTGCTTCGACGATGAGTGTCTTCGATCGTTCGATGCGAACTACAAGGTCAACCCACCTCTACGAGCTCGACGCGATGTCGAGCTGTGCTTGGAAGCGGTTGCTGATGGCACGATCGATATGATCACCTCAGGACATCAACCTCGCTCGCTAGAAAAGAAAATGCAGGAACTGGACGCCGTTCCCTTCGGCATCACTTCACTGGATACGTGCTTGGCACAGGTCATCACCTGCTTGATCAACACTGGGAAACTTGATTGGCCGCGAGCGATCCGTTGTATGTCGACCAACCCGGCGCAAATGTTAGGACTCGACGCTGGTACAATCGCCATTAACAGCCCAGCGGATGTGGTGATCATTGATCCGCGATTCCGTTGGAAAGTCGAACCCGACACGCTGTATTCTCGCAACCGCAATACGCCGCTGCTTCATCAGACTCTTCAAGGCCGAGCGCGGCAAGTTTGGGTCGGCGGAGTTCTCAAGTATCAACTCAATTTGACTTGATAAAGTAACATCGCCCCGATCTCTGGTTTTCTCACTTCATGGGCTTCGCCTCCAATCCAGCCTTCTGCAGCACTCAGATGACAAAAGAATCGTCGTGAGGCTCATCAACCAATTGGGAGCGAGCGTCCAGAATCGGCCCAATCACTCGTGTGAAGTAGGAGAAAACGCCCAAAACACACAGTCCGTAGACCATCGCGACGAGGCCTATGTCTACGTCGTAGGGCTTCGGGGTCGAAAGAGAGAATCGGAGCAGAACCGTTGAAATCACAAACCCCGAGTTTCGAATAACGTACTCATAACGATCGTAAAACGGGATGGAAATGATCAACAGCAGCACGTCTGTAAAGATCATGAATTCAAAGAACGCTGGAAAGAAGAAATAGTCGAGATTTCTTGCTTCGCCAGCTGTCCCGAATGAGACCGCCCACGTCTCGATGGCCCACTGGCTAACGTTTATCAGGGCCAGTATCAGCAGAACCACAAACAATAGCATAGCAACCGTTTTTTTAATCGCTAGAAAGTTAGCTAACTCTGCGTGGGGTTTTGAATGAACGACCGTTTGGCTTAGTCGCAGGAACAAGGTTACGAGTGCAAACATCGCGATCGCAGAGAGCATGTCGACGAGAACCATCCAAGCCGTGTCGATTTGCGCAGTCCACTTGGCGGGGTCGTTGAATTCGCCAATATCTTTAAAAACGCGTCGTATAACGATTAATGAGATAATCTCATACTGCTTCCCAATAGAAATGGTGTGCGAACGAGGCAGAGCGAGCACCAGCAGAATTACTTCGTAAAATAATATGAAACTGAATGGTGTGTAAACGGCATGCAAGAAGTTGCGATCCAGTTGACTCAGAACACCCATTTTTAAGCTGGGGACGGTTCGGGCCAGCGCGATGAGGATCAAATGGATGACGAAACCGCCGCCAGCTAGCCAAACGATCCAATGCTCCATCCTCGCCTTTTGTGTATCAGAATCGAAAAAGTCGAAGAGTCGAGAAAAACGATTTGTTACGGCTGTTATCAAGGATCGTCCCCAATCGACCAAGGTGCTGCTCGGCGCCCAAACTCATCAAAGATGCCGGACGTTCAGCGTGAACTTTCGTTATAAGCACGTCGACGACAGTCTTTCGGTTTAACTGA
>JANPLP010000978.1:0-5687 GCA_031426595.1 Planctomycetia bacterium
GCCATCGTAGTCGGGCAGGCTAAAGTCGGGCGCCTTAGTGCCTAACGGTAACATCGTGCTTGCTGTGCGAACCATTATTCTATCCTTATCTTATCAAGCTTAAATTTAAGTCAATCGTTATGAAAACTACATGGATTCGACGAGCTTTGTGAGCGTTCGCACCATGCAACCACTTGCCCCTGCGTCGATGTAGTTCTTGGGTTTATCCGCAAATGCAGGACCTGCTATATCGAGATGTGCCCAAGGTTTTTCGCCGACAAACTCTTCAAGAAATTTCGCTGCCGTAATCGCTCCGCCCCAGCGTCCTTCACCGAGATTCTTGATGTCCGCTACTTGGCTTTGAATCTGGTCTTTGAAGTGCGCATGCATTGGTAATTGCCAAACATACTCGCCTACCGAACTCGCCGCGGTTTCTATTTTTTCAGCCAGATCCCCGTTGTTAGTCATCAACCCCGAAATGTCTGTTCCCAACGCGACCACGCAGGCGCCCGTCAATGTCGCCAGATCGATTATCGCCTGGGGGTTTTCTTGCAATGCAACATTCAAGACATCCGCTAGCACCAAACGCCCTTCTGCGTCCGTGTTGAGAATCTCGATCGTCTTTCCGCTCCGAGCCGTCAGAACATCGCCCAGCTTGAAACAACTGCCACTGACCATGTTTTCAACTAAGCCTACCAACCCGACAACGGGCGTTTCCAAGCCCAACTGGGCAATCGTTTGCATCGCACCCAATACTGTGGCTGCCCCCGCCATGTCGCATTTCATCGTGGTCATACCCTCGGTTGGTTTCAGCGACAATCCGCCGCTGTCAAAAGTCACCCCTTTACCAACGAGCGCGAGCGGTTGAGTCTTTTTCTTCCCTGCATAGCGAAAGATCAATAAACGTGGCGGGCGCGACGAACCCGCATTGACGGCCAGCAGTGCGTTGCAGTTCTCGCGACGCAGTCTCAGTTCGTCCCATACTTCCATCTCCAATCCACACGATACCGCCACCGCTGCGGCACGTTTTGCAAACACTTCTGGATACATGTAGTTGGGTGGCAAGTTCACCAATTCGCGTGTCAGCAAGATCCCCTCGCCAAGGATCTCACCGCGTTTAAGGGCTACTTGCGTCGTCCCGCAGCATAACAACGCGTCGATCGCTTTTAGGTTCTTTTCTGCGCGAAAAGTATCTTGTCCTACGCCACCATTCATGGCTCCCGCGATTCCCGACGCGGCCATCTCAGTCTCCATGCCAGTCAAATCAATTGCCACACTGGCTCGCGCCTTATCCGCCAACCGCTTGAGCGCCGCACCACCGACTCGAAATGCCGCACCTTCATCAAAGGTCGCTTCAGCCCCCGCGCCAACAACAAGAACGGAATCCGCCTTCACCCCGGGCACATCGTGAAAAAGCGCCGTCCGCCCCAGTTTGCCGCTGAATTCGCCGCGATCCCAAAGCCGCTTGAGCAGCCCTCCGGTAACCGCATCCAACTTCAGCGCCGGTCCACTTAACGACTGACCCTCAAACGCCAAAACCACCAACGCTGAGCACGAAACCTGCGCCAAATCGTCGTTGCTGAAAAGAACTTTCATCGATTGTTTTCTATTCAAATTCAAAGAAACGCGAACTTTCTACGAAGCCACCCCAAGATAGCACTTTATCGTGCTACCGCTACTCCGCAGAATGCCAGCGCTTGATCAGAATGACATTTCGAACCCCATCCAAAGCCTATCGACTCGCTCTGCGTTAACTACAATAAGCCGATCATACCCAACTCTCTTCTGTTATTGCGCAAAGCTTATGTCGCTTATCGAGCTTAAAGACGTCAGCAAAGTCTACAGCATGGGCGAAGTTGAAGTGCATGCGCTTCGCGCCGTCACCTTGAATATGGAACGCGGCGAGTACGCAGCTCTCATCGGCCCCAGCGGTTCAGGCAAATCAACGTTGATGAATACGCTCGGGTGCCTCGACCGACCAACCAGCGGTACCTATCAATTGAACGGTCAAGAAGTTACCGGAATGTCACGCGATCAACGCGCTCGTATCCGCAATCGCGAAATCGGTTTCGTCTTCCAGAACTTCAACTTGCTCGCCCGCACGTCAGCTATGGAGAACGTCGAACTACCGCTGCTATACGGCACTCGCATGAACCCTCGCAAACGTCGCGAGAAAGCCGCCGAAATGCTGCAACTCGTCGGGCTTGCCGATCGCCACGATCATCATCCCGGCCAGCTTTCAGGTGGTCAGCAACAACGTGTCGCAATCGCGCGTGCGCTTGCCTCTGAACCCAGCATCTTGATGGGCGACGAACCAACCGGAAACCTTGACACTCGAACCAGCCGCGAAATCATCGAGCTGTTTCGTCGCTTGAATATCGAACGCAACCTTACTGTTATCTTGGTCACCCACGATCTCGCCGTCGCACGCAACGCCAAACGCAACATCGTACTCCGAGATGGTGCCGTTTTAGTTGACACAACGGACTCCTCCATAGCCGCTGAAACCGTTCATCAAATGCAGACGCTATAGTACGATTCACCAGTCGCTGGGTCCAGGTTGTCAGCGATGTCAGCTCCTAGTGCTTCGCTCCACTTGAAATTTAGGGTGGCACGCTCTGAGGCTTTGCGAAGGGCGTGGCGGATGTCAGTCGAATCACGCCCTTCGCAAAGCCTCAGGGCGTGGCACCCAGAAACGATCAACTCTAAAATCCAATGGGAACAGAGCACTAGCCCTCATCGCGCATTCCCAATTGTTTCATTTTCGATTGCAAGTTCTGACGATGGATCCCTAGCCGTCGCGCCGCACCGCTCACATTGCCAGCTTCCTGCTCCAAAGCCCGCTCGATCGCCGCCCGCTCGAAGTCCTCAACCAATCGGTTCTTCGCTTCCGTCAACGGGAGGTCATAGTAAGCCTCAAAGGATTCCAGCGGCACTGAGGGTGTCGCATCGATCAACCCTAAATCTTGTGGTGTAATGATCTCGTCATCTGACATCGCCAAAGACGATTCCACCCGCTGCCTCAACTCGCGAACATTTCCCGGCCACGCATGTTGCAGCATCGCGGCTACCGCGCTCTTAGAGAATTCATGCTGCTCACCGAGCATCCGTCTGGCCAGCAGCAAGATATCCTCGCTGCGATGACGCAGAGCGGGCAAGGTCAATTCGATTCCGCGCAAGCGAAAGTAAAGATCTTGTCGGAACAACTTATCGGCAATCTGTTGCTCGAGATCTTGATGCGTCGCACTGATGATCCGCACATCGACTTGGACACCGTCTTCCGCGCCGACCGGCTGAACAATACCCTCTTGCAATACTCGCAGCAACCGCGTCTGCACTGCGACAGGCATATCGCCGATTTCATCTAAAAATAAGGTCCCACGGTGAGCCTTGCGAAACACCCCTTCGCGGGGCCGATCAGCTCCGGTGAACGCACCCTTGATATGACCAAACAGCTCGCTTTCGATCAGCGATTCTGCGATAGCAGCAGTGTTGACGGCCACGAACGGCCCACCTGCCCGCTCGCCATGTTCGTGCAGTTCACGCGCCACGAGTTCCTTTCCTGTGCCGCTCTCTCCACGTATCAGCACAGGTAAATGCGACTTCGCCGCTTTCGGAATTTGACTGAACAACCGACGCATCGCCGCACTACTACCGATCAATCTTCCGAAGCCAGATTGCGAGTCTGCCTTGTCTTCCAGCTCCGTCACGCGCTGCTCGAGCCGCACGCGTTGCTCGGAACGCATAGCGATAGCGCGCAGATGATCGACATTGAACGGCTTCGCGAGAAAGTCCGCCGCGCCACGACGTATGCATTCGATCGCATTGGCAATCGAATCGTTGGCTGTAATCACGATGATCTCCATCGGAATCGCCGAGTTCGCCACCGGATTACGTTGCAGCTCGCCCAACAATTCCATCCCGCTCATCTCGGGCATATGTATGTCTAGGAACACGAGATGCGGCAGGTCGCAGTGAATCCGCTCAAGTGCCTCTCGACCATTGGCGGCTTCAATGATCTCTCGACCGTCTCGCAACAATGCCTTCGACATGCCGTAACGCGCGTTCTGTTCATCATCAGCGATCAAAATCTTCATCTGCTTCAACTCTCGTTTCTCATGTCGTCACAACCGGTTTCATACGCTGGCAATTGGACTTCAAACACAGTGCCCAACTCGGGCGACGATTGGCAAGCAATCACGCCTCGAATTGAACGAACGCGTTCCGCAGCAATATACAAACCCAGCCCTGTACCGAATTCTTTGCTGGTCACGAAGGGGCGATATATGTTGTCGCGAATGGCCGCATCAATCCCAGGGCCGTTATCGATCACTCGCAGGAGAAAACCAGCACCGACAAGCTCCGTTTCAACTGAAACCTGCGCATTGGAAACCGAACGACTAGCTTCAATCGCATTCCGCATCAAATTCAAAAGTATTTCACTGATCGCGGCATCCGTGGCTCGCACAATTGACTTCGTCGCGGCCATCTTGCGGATCAGCTTCACCTGCTGCTGAGCTGCCCATGGCTCAAGTATATACAGCAGACGTTCTATCACTCGATGCACATCCACATGCTGGCTTTGATCGTCCGCTGGCTTTGAATAATCGAGCAGTCGCTGAGTTGTACTAGCCAGCCGATCGATCTCTTGCAAAATGATTTCGACATCTTTCGCCTGCGCAGGCTGGTCGACCAAGTCCTCACGCAACAAGCTGGCGATGGTTCGAATCGATGACAGTGGGTTGCGAATTTCATGGGCCAGCGATCCTGACATCATGCCTAATACAGCTAGTTTTTCCTGCTGCGCCGCTTGCCTTTCGGCCCGCAATCGATCTTGTTCGACCATCCGATTAAACAGCGTCGCAGCAAACTGATCGAACAGCAAAGCCAGACTAGATCGCTGCTCTTCGGAAAAACGATCGCTCCGAATACGAGGACCGAGTAACACCAGACCTTGCAGCTCGCGAAACTGACAACGGAAAACCTGCAGCACATTCAATCGTTCGAACAACGCCTCCAGCCGCTCGTCGCCCAATTGCGATCGGCCCAGATTCCGTTCGGCACGTGCACACAGAGTCTCATGCAAACGCTGCATGTCCGCAGTGCTAATCGACGCATCAGTCGGCTGAACACTGCTGTGTGTCCAAGTGCGGGGCGATTCGATGCGTGGATCATTGAACCAAATCCAGATCTGATCGATACACAGCAACTGACAACTACTGCGCGTGAACCAATCGCACAGTTCAGGGAGTGACCGCGAGTCCTGTTGGCTGATCTCCAGCGACAACTGCCGAACCGCTTCGCGAACTTGAAAAATGTTTCGACTGAGTAAGTATCGCAACGCTTCGCGCACGCGTGCCCGCAACGGTGGCCATGCCAAGATCAACGCCACCAGCAATATTCCTTCGATGAGAATCACATCGAGACTCGACTTGCGCTGCATCGACTCCGCCAACGGAATCACCAACACTTGATGAAACAGCATGATCAGAACAAGCGATGCACCGTAGACCAATGCTCGTTCGAAAACCAACGGCAGCATTCGGTCGTGCAGCGTGTACCACAAGAACAACGAGATAACCGTCAAGGGCGAGACGATCAACAGCAGACGTATCGGCATATCCCAAGTCGTGCCGCGCGCGCCCCAGCCATATAACACAACAAGCGATGTCAGCGCGATCAACAACCACACCAACCGTAAAAAGAAC
>JANPLP010000979.1:0-2104 GCA_031426595.1 Planctomycetia bacterium
CTCGCCTCGTAACCGCCCGTTACTTCGGCCGCGCTATCCGGCGTAATCAATACCACGCGCCACTCAGTGGGTAACAAGCTGGAGGTTGCAGTGATCGAGCGGCTGGGAGCGGCGGCGTCAACCGAGTGCCCTTGGTCGAGCACCAGCCCCCCGTTCAAGAACCCGAATAGTCCGATACCCGATCGTTTACCGCGGCCGCTCCAGCGAACTAAGTCGTCGACCGTAGGAGCATAGGAACAATCGATCGAATCCGAAGATGATCGCTCCAGCAGAATTAAGCCTGCAGCGACGGCGGCGGCCAGTTGCGTGCCAGCCCCCAGCCCTGAATGCAGCGGCAAGTTTTGCAAAATGGTTACGTGGGCGTCATGGGGGCGGCCGGTTAGTTGGCGAAGTCGCTCGCGAACTTCGATTATTCGAGCGGCGATGTGCGCCACTTCAGGCAGGGGTGCCTGCAGCGAGCTATGGCAAGCGCTGAATCGCAGCACCCAACCGGGCTCGTCAAGCATCAATCCGAGCCCACCGAACCGCAGTCGCTCACCGGCAGCCAATTCAAGCAGCCCAAAGTGCAAGCGGCTTCCAGTCGAAACTTCTAGCAATTCCCGTCCCTTTTCCCACGACCGCCTCACGACACGACTCGAAACCTTGCTCGATAACGCGTAGCAACTGTAACACGTAGCAACTGTTAAGGCCACGCAACGCCTCCGGCAGCTTAATGTCCGCTATGTCAGCTACGCCCTCAGCCGCCTGACTGATCGATGAACTTCTGAACCAGATTCCACGCGGCCCATTCCCGATCACCAGCGGTCTTCTCGACGGCGTTTTTCAACCTTGCCAAATCTTCCGCGATGGAGTGTCGATCTGCAAGATGGAGCCGCGTAGCTAGGATTGTCGCCTCCAGCACCGCGTGCTTTGCGCGGTTCCAGCCCCAAAAAGGACGTTTGAATCCTCGCTCCAGTACCCGAGCTCGAGCTTCACTTCGCTGCGTGGAAATATCCCAATCCGCCACCTCTAACTTAAACCAGTGGCAACAGTCTGCGATGATCCAACTGCCGGCCGGCTCCTTTTCATAACGGAAATCAGGTTCCATCCCTAATGCCGCTTGCACCACCGGCAACACATCATCAACGACATGGAATACCGCCACCGGAGTGGCTCGTAACAACTTGAAAGTTGTCGAACTTGCAAATGGCCGAAGTATCCACTCAGTCAGCGCTGCATTCACCACGGGACCCATTGGCGCCACATGCGGTTCGCCATTCGCTTTCACACTTACCAGCAGTCCCTCGATAATCAACTTTGCATCCCTCGGAGCTAATCTTCTCGCGGTAAAACTTCCTCGAAGGCAGTCTCTCCGACGTTGTCGTAAAGCAACTTGATGGACCATGAACCCGCGAGTCGATCAATCAACCAAGTCCCCGATAGCGTCCCTTCGCCGTCGTAGTTGCCAATGTATACCACATGATGGCGACCGATGTACTGCTTTATAATTCTGACACTGCCACCCAATTCCATCGCGCCCGACATGGTGAACTGTCCCACCACGTCCAGACCACTTCCGCGAATGACTCCTTCGCAAAACTCGACAGTCAGACCCGCCATCGCCTGCCGCCCCATGCCATTCTGCTCCCACCATCCCACACATTTTGCTACGCTCATCAGGCACCCTCGTTTCTACGCTAGAAAAAAGCCCTACACATGTGCAGGCATCGATCAGCGATTTTACGCAGTTCGTGGTGTCAGTACCAAATCGCCAAACCTCCTGCGGGGAATGGCATTGCGTGTGACCGTGGCTAAACTCTAGCCCTCGCCTTCTCATTTCCGTGAGCGCGTCCGAGACACTTATCGATGCCTATCAAACCACACCCCCAACTGCCGAAAATTGACCAGCGTATCCTAGGCGGATTCAATTGGTATATTCCGCGTTATATCCAAAAGCATTTTCACGCACTCGCAGTCAACCGTAACGCTCTCTCGCAATTTGATATTTCTTCTAAGGACAGCTTGGTCGCCTTCGCCAATCATGCTTCCTGGTGGGATCCACTATTTGCGATGTATTGTGCAAAGAACATGTTTAGCGATTTCACCTTTCACGCGCCGATCGCGG
>JANPLP010000980.1:0-8211 GCA_031426595.1 Planctomycetia bacterium
ATGCTTGCTCGTCAATCTTATGGCCTCCGTTAGTCCGCAGGCTCGGCTGAAACCAAAAATTTGGAGTTGTATCGTTCGCGATGAACAAACCTAGCTGGCCATCTCCCGCCGCATCAAAAGCCATTGCACCAAGGCCCTTTCCGCCAGGAACGATAGAGAGTTCGCTAAGCGTCCCGTCTATGAAGCCACCCTGACCATCATTGATCCAAAGAAAGTCGGGCGCAGCATCAAAATCACCCGGCAGACACATGGCAGGGTGGCCATCAGCGCCAGCGCAAACTCGTTCGAATACATCGGCGCCCTGCACATAATTAACGTCATAAAGATCAGGGAAAGAGTCGCCATTGAGGTCAGCCATCACGCAGCTCGTCGTCCAAGATGTACTTACCATTGCCCCTCGTGCCGTTTGATCAGCAAACGTGCCGTCGCCATTATTATGTAGCAGTCGGTTCTGTCCAATCTGTGCGACGTAGATATCCGGAAACCCATCAGAGTCATAATCGCCCACTGCGATTCCTTGTCCAAATCCATCAACTGCTAGATTGAGTTGATCCACACTTTCAAAAGACTTCCCATAAATATTGCGAAACAACTGGTCGGCAAGTTTTTCAGAATTAGAGTTGGGCGGCCACCTAGTGCCTTGTGACAACACAAGGTCGGGCCAACCGTCAAGATCAAAGTCAATTACGCCAATACCACCTCCTGTAAATTCATACATTCTTCTCTCGGCAACCTTGGTAGTACCATTATCGAAACGAAAATTCAGGCTCGCCTGTTTTGCATCATCCCTTAACCTAAATTCCAATACGCCGTCATTCTCGGAAATGCTTGCTGTCTGGGGTTCTTTCCAAATAGTTGGTAATGGATAGCGAGCAAAGTCGATTTCGCTTACGGGCATTGCGGAGGGAACAACGAGTTGCAACGGAGCCTTTGCAACAGCCTGCACTAGCTGATTCATTTTTGTTTGGAGTAGAGCTTGAGACGGGTTGCTTTCAAGGAAGATTTGACACCACCCATAAGCCTCCCATACTCGCCCTACTGCCTCATATTGCCGTATCATTGCGAGCATATCGTCTGCCTTCGACGCACTGCCGGAGAAAAACACTCGGTCCTGTGCGTCCCTTAGCGACTGAAGACTCACTGCGTAATCTCCAAACCGCTTTGCCGCATCAGTTTCCCCACATTGATTAAGAAGTTGTGCCAAGCGAGCGTTTGCTATTTTGCTATCAGGTGCCCGACTCGCCGCCTCCGCATAACAGCGTATCGCTGCAATCACATCTGCTTGATGTTCAGCCAATCGGCCACGAGCAATCCAGATATCAGAGAACTCATCCGCCTGAACATTGAGTTCAGCAAGATCATGCTCTATTTGCCTAAGCTCGTCGAAGGCACCCGTCGATCCATACTGCTTCGCTAATGCAACACGCGCACTAATCAGTTTGCCGTCAAGCGAAATCGCTTCTCGCAGTAGGTTCACTGCAAGCTCGTTCTGTCCTTTATCGGAAGCATGCCATGCCAAACCGAGACGCGGTAGTGGATCGTCCGCTGCTCTTTGCTGTGCTTCTTCTAGGGCTTGAAGATCGTTTACCACGGCATCCTCTCTCGCCAGTAACATCAACAGATCCGATGCCTGGTTAAGACGAATTAACTTCAAAACAATAGGGACCGCTTCCGCTCGTCTCCCACAAAGCCCCAGAAGATTTGCTAGACCAACATTGCATTCAACATCATCCGCTGAGATCTTTATCGCAGCTCGATAAGCGCTTTCAGCGTCGTCAAAAAGATATAAGCGACGATGATAAAGTTCAGACAAGAACTTCAGCGCAGCGAGCTGCAACGAAGGGTCATCTCCGTTGACTCGGCTTGCATAATCCGCGGCCTTCGAATACTCGTTGCGACTGAAAGAGGCCTTCGCCGCTAACCAAGCAGCTTCGTTCAAATCGGAGTCAAGGTTCCACGCTTGCGCAGCCAGATTTTCTGCAACTTCTGCATTTCCGCTCACCCAAGCGACGAAAGCACGATCCAAGAGATTCTTTGCTTGATTGGCTCTTCCCCAATACCATGCGGCAGAGATGGACAGCATCAACAAGAACAGCCCCGACAACAGTAGCCATCGCCAGCGGCTGCGTAAACGCGTCGAGTCAGACTGAGAATGGGCTACGTGTTTTTTTGTGCGCCGCGTCACGGTTGTTTTATGGAAGTGTCGCTCTTCCAACGCTGCGAAATGGAATAAGTCTCCTTACCCTCAACGATTTCAAGATTCGAATTGAGCGGCAGCTGCGAAAACGAAGTAACTCTGCCAGACGGCCACTTTACTTCAAGACTTTTAATCGTGCTCGCGTCTCCAAGTCCAAACTGCAAAAAACGTTCGTTGCTTGACTGAAAACCGTCACCAGCAACCAACTGCTTTACCCACACTCCGCGGTCCGTAGTCATGCTAACTATTGAGCCAATAGGATCACGCGCTGCCTCAACGCCATAAAGCCGCACGTTGCAGTAGTTGCCGACCGGTGTAGATTTATTCGTAACTAAAGCCGCTTTAGAGCCGATATTCGAAACAGCAAAATCGATCAAGCCGTCACGATTCCAGTCTAATTTTGCAACACCCCGCCCGAGATACTTCCTTCCAAAATAATCCCCTACGTCAGCCGCATTAGCCACTTGAAATTTTCCGCCCCCGACATTTTGGTAAAAGTGAGGGATCATTTCGTACTCACCACCGGAAGATCTGTAATCATCAATATGCCCATTGACCACTACAGCATCGGGCGCGCCATCTAAGTTCGCGTCAAAAAATTGCGTGCCCCAGCCAACAAACGGAAAGCTAACCGTTTGCATGCCTGACGATTGCGTCGCGTCAGTAAAGAGGCCAGGGGCATCTTGTTTGTAAAGAGTATTCGGCTCATTCGCAAAATTGGAAACTAATAGATCGACGTATCCATTCTGGTCAATGTCCTCCGCCGCAATGCCCATGCCTGCAAGTGCCAATCCGTCGGCATTAAACGCCAACCCTCTAACTACGGCCTCGTCATTGAGCTTCAATTTGTTTCCGTCGAGTAGTTCCGGCACAAGCAGAAAATTTGGAACTTGATCGTTGGCGATAAACAAAGTTGTACTAGCGGGTTCTCCCATGGAGAAAGCCAGCACACCCAGCCCTTTAGAATCGGTGCTGGGACACGCATCCGCCAAGAACTCGAAAGTGCCATCCCCGCGATTTAACCAGAGTAGGTCCACGTCGCCATCGAACACTTTCGGAGAACACCCTTTTTCTCCACAGATTTGTCGGTAAACCTCCTTACCCTGTAAGTAGGTCACCACAAAAATATCCAACAATCCGTCCCTGTTTAAATCGCAAAACACGGAGCTCGTCGACCATTTAGCTTGCTGATCTCCAAGCAACTGTGTTACTTCGCCGAACGTTCCATCGCCGTTGTTGCGCAATAATTGGTTCTTACCAATATTACAAATCAAAAGGTCAGCAAATCCATCCGCATCGAAATCACCTACCGCAAGCCCCTGCGAAAAATCGCTGTTAAATACGCGTGCGTTTGCTGACTGCTCATCAAAGCTAACTCCGTCGCGATTCCGATACAAGCAGTCATAAACATCAGGCAACAAGGTCGGAAGGTACTCACCAGTCTTCCATTCGGCTCCCTGCGTGAAATGCAGATCGGGCCACCCGTCATTGTCGTAATCAAGCACTCCAACGCCACCTCCAGTTTGTTCAAACATTCTGGCGCCGGCGGTTTTCGGATCAGCTCCATTTTGGAAGACAAAATCAATTCCTACCTCCTGTTCCCGTTCAAACCGGATATTGCTCTTCAAGTTAGCTTGAATCGCTCCTGTAGCGCTACGCAAAACACTATTATTTGATGACCAATCATTAGAGCGAGCTAACCCGATGTAGGTTTGCAAATCGATATGCGCTAACAGATTCGCGGATTTGATTGTGCGCGGCATGTCCGTTGTTAGTAGCGCCTCACAACGACGGGCGAGCGGCTCTGGCCAAGAGGCAGGAGGATGCAGTTTCGCGGCGGTCGACGCCCATGCGGCGGCTTCCCAAAGTCGGCCAAGAGATTCGGATAATTCAGCCACTTTTCTCACTCTCGGTTCATCTAAACCTCGAGAGGCCAGCACTTGATCTAACATCTGGCCAAGCTCCGCTTGCCATTTCGCACGCTGTACAAACGCCTCCGCTCCAGGAGCACCCAATTGTGTTAACATCTGGCCCAGCTGGTAATTTGCACGCCGGTGTTCAGGAATCTTTGAAACAGCGATTGCAAAACAGCCTGCCGCGAGCTGAAACTTTTGATTCTTACGACACCATAACCCTCTAACGAACCAGATGTCCGGGTGTTCACTCGCGTTAGGTGGCAGTTTCTCATTCCAACTTGCAAATGCAAGTGGGTCCTCCAGCAACAATTGCTCGCCCAGCAAAGCTTGTGCGGCGGACAGCTCCGGACGAAGGACTACAACTTGCTGAAGCAGTGGCGTCGCTCTCTTTCCATTTCCTTCATAGATAAGCTCGGCGGCACGCGCTAAAAGAGTTAGCGATTCTTGTGGTGCCAACTTTTCGCACAAGTCGACGAACGCCGGCTGTTCGACCGAACGTTCCACATCCGCGAGGATAGCTAATGAATCCAACGACCAACTTCGGAGCTTGACAAGCGCAAAGTGGTGCAGCGCTGATTCCCAGTGCTGATGTGTCACACCGAGAATAAACGCCAGGCGTTCATGCGAGGCAGCATCGTTCGGATCGCGAGACAGAACTTGTTTATACCAATTGCAGGCTTGCTCGAGTTGACATTCAGAACGCAGGATTTCGGCGGCAGAGTAGGCAGCCAGAAGCGAGTCCTGGGTCGAGCCCTCTGCGATTTCCAAGTAGTATTTCTTAGCCGCCTCGTTGCGAGCATCGCGACTCGCTGCCTCGCCGGCAACCAATCTACTCTGCGAAAACAGTGGACTGCTTTTAGGAACCATCGCAGCCAAAGTTTCGGCTTGCGAGTAGTCGCTGCTGCTCAGCGCGACCTTCGCATTTGCCAGTGAAAGAGCCACAGTCTGCTCGTCCAGCTCTGGCTCGGGAACCGGAACTATCAACGCCAACACTGCAATAACCAGTATTGACACTGTAAACGCTGTAAAAATTATGTTTCGCCAACGCATAGTTCAAACGGCCCCAAGCCCTTACTTGCTCAGGTAAAGGAGCGGACTTTACAGTTCGATGTCGATTACATTGTCGCCGCTCGTAACGGTCTTCGTAATGGGTGTCGATGCTGCGCTGGCATATTTCTCAGGCAGCAAGGAGCCACCTCCGGCCGCTTGCCCCTTGCCAGCCGGTCCGCTGTGCTTAGGCGCGCCGCCTCCGCTCGTCTGGCCGGTCGGGTCGTGCGCTGGAGCTGCAGCAGCACTCGCGGGAGCACCCTTGAAAATCATGACCTTGTACTCGCCTTCTACAGCACCATCACCGCTATCATAGGTGGTTAGGATATACATTCCCTGCGTGTCAGTGATACCCAAGGCTGGTGGCATCCCTGCTTTAACAGGCGAGAACGAAACAGAAGCTCCGGGAACCGGCGCCCCATTCATCACTACCTTTCCAGAGACCTTGCTAGTCCCATATTTAGCTCCACCGGTATCTGAGCAACCCGACAAGATAACGGACAAAAGAATCAAACAACCGACTGTAGATTTGTACATACTTACCAACTCTCCGAAAGTAAAGGCAATCGCTGTGCGCGGACATAACAATTAAAATAAAGCTAGGTTGAGCAGATACCTAGCAAAACAAAGAGCAAGAGCCTTTTTACGACTCTTGCTCCATAGAAAACAACAGATACGGCGATCTAATCTCAGTTGTCTGGATTAGCCACATCGCCACCGCGGCTGGAACCAAGAGCACCCCAAACGCCGTAAGGGCTTTGCGCGTTTGGCTGTCCCGGTGCATCCGGTGGAGGCAGAGTCGTATTACCAGTGTCAACTGAGTCTGAAACGAAACGAACCGCTCCGTCACCGAACGCAACTGTCACTCCACCGGTGTGGCGACTCATGGGTTCGTAAATGCCGTCCTCGCCGTCCCAACCGCCTTGGGTACAACTTGCTTTATTCGGACCCAGCACTGTTGTGCAACCAGTAAATGCAGGAGCACCGTCTGGCCAACGCAATCCCGACCAAAATCCTAGGCTAGTGCCGGTATAACGTTTGTTCGCCCCAACTTGCTGGCCGCAAAGAGCCGGGTTGTTATTGCGGAACGCACTACCAATGTTAGTGACCGTACCACCGTCCAAAACGTTTTGGCCTGACTGAGCTAAGGTGCGCTCTGACATAGCGATCGTGTTGCTCAAACCGTCAGGGATGTCTTTGAATCCCTTGTTGATTGATTGGCCCGAGAACATCCCACGAATGCCCCGACCGCCGTTGCCGGCCCACTCATTATGATCCCAGCTACTATCACCGCGCGAGAACATGTAGTTGGTTCGACCGATGTCGTTTGTCCCACGCGTCCTAGCGACGTCGGAAGGGCAATTGAAGGTTGGAATCTCCGCCCGGAAAGGCACAAAGCCACCATCCCAGGGAACACGGGCGAAGTTGACCGCAGAAATTTGATTGAATAAGGGACCCTGCTCAAAAAATGGCAACATGCCGACAAAACCACTATGGCGTTGTGCGCCTGGGCCGTTTTGATTGTACTCTCCACAAGGCAACTTTTTATAAGTGTCGTGGTAGTTGTGGAGAGATAGACCGAGTTGCTTGAGGTTGTTGGAGCACTGCATACGCCGAGCCGCTTCGCGGGCGGCTTGTACGGCAGGCAACAACAGCCCAACCAAAATTCCAATGATGGCAATGACAACTAGCAATTCAACAAGTGTAAAGCCAGAAAGTCGCTGCGAAAGTCGACGCTTCATCGATAAGTGCTCCTCTGATTGGACAAGAAAAGTAACAATACAACCAACAACATTAACAATGCAGTTAGCAACACATTAGATCTGGACCACGTCAACTTGTCAAGGGTTTCTGGCGTTGCCCGCTCCTCTATCGGCTCGTTGCGTGTCTGTGCCTACCTTTCCTCGATGACTGTGAGTGACAAAGTTTCAGGGAACTTCATCGTCTGAATCTGCCCAGAAGGCCAGGTTATCCGAATGACTGCATTTTTCGGCTGAACTCGCGGAAGATAAAATTCGTGGCTCGACGACGACAGGAAGCTGGTCCCGGCAGTCAATTCCCGATAAATCACAACCTTGCCGTGACTGTCTAGAACCTCCAGTTTTGTTCCCACTGCAGATCGATTTGAGGTGATACCCACGGGACGCACACAGACCATGCGCTGGGGCACAGTCGTCTGATTGCACAACACAGCGGCTGGCGCTAGCTGATGAGAGATGGCTAAATCAATTTTGCCGTCTCGATTAAAGTCACCGCATGCTAACCCCCGGCCAAGCCACTTGGTATTAAAATAGTCTCCGGCAGAACGCGAAACGTCCGAAAATCTACCACCACCCTCATTTCGGAAAACTTGCGGGAGCATTTGATAGGGTTCATTCAAACCATTCCAAGTTCGATCTTCGACATGCCCGTTGGCTACCACGAGATCAAGTTTGCCGTCGTTATCGAAATCGACAAATGTAGTGCCCCAACCCAGGGTGCTCCGACTGGGCCCGGCGAGCCCCGTGCTTCTGGTGGCATCTTCGAAATTGGAGCCACCTGTGTTTTTGTACAGCGTGTCCGAATCGCCATAGAAGTTGGTAACAAAGAGATCAACAGTGCCGTTTGAATCGTAATCCCCAGCCGCCAGACCCATGCTGGCTTGTGCGTACCCAGAGCGAGTGAGAGCTGCGCCTGCAACCATCGCACGATCGCGCAAAACGACGCTGCCATCGTCGTTGACTTGCACAGAAAATAGAAAATTCGCTTCGCCATCATTCGCAACATAAATTTCAGGACCCCGAAGGCCATCTAGATCGCCAATCGCCAGGCCGAGCCCCTTTCCCTTTAAACCGACCAAGCCCGCGGCGCTCGTTGCGTCACGAAACCCACCTTGCCCGTCATTTAGAAAGAGCGCATCGTCGTGCCCTTCAAACTTTGATGGGGGACATTGATCAAATCCATCAGGAGCCCGAGGGTTAGCGCAACGCATCGGAAATTCAGCTGACTCCTGCAGGTAGGTAACCACGTAAAGGTCAAGATTGCCATCGACATTCACATCTGCAAACGCAC
>JANPLP010000981.1:0-3009 GCA_031426595.1 Planctomycetia bacterium
CGCGATTCACGGGAACAAGTCGCAAGGTGCCCGCCAACGCGTGCTTACCGAACTCAAGAATGGCAAGTTGCGAGTTTTAGTCGCCACGGATGTGGCTGCGCGCGGTATTGACGTGGATGCCATCTCGCATGTGATCAACTACGAGATTCCAACCGATCCTGAGAGCTACGTGCATCGCATCGGCCGTACTGCTCGTGCTGGCGAAACCGGTGAAAGCATTTCTTTTTGCGATGTGGATGAAGTTCCCAGCCTGCGCGATATTGAAAAGGAAATTGGACAATCGATTCCGATTGATCGCGATCAACCTTACCATTCAGACGATGCCGAACGCGGTAGCGGACGCGGCCCCAAAGGACCTCGCATGCGGGGTCAGTCTCGAGGGCAATCAAGCGGACAAGGACGCACCCCATCGCGTGGACAGTCACGCAGTCAATCTCGCGATCAGAGCCAAAGCCAGTCGCGTGCGACCAGCCCAGATCGAAGCGACGTTCGCACCACGAAAAAGGCTACTACATCGTTCACCAGCGAAGCATCTGATGAAGCTCCGCGTCGTAAGCGCTCAATCAGTGGCAAAGTAAAAAAGGTCAAAACCGAAACTCGTAAGACCTATGGTTTTGCCCACGCCAAACCAAAGTCAACTGGAAAGAAGCGCCCACCGCGCTAACCACCCTCCGCTAGCTTTTTAGTCGCGCCCGTTTGCCATGGATTGCATCTGGGCCATTAGGTCTGACTGCTCGTATTCAACAAAGACCTCTCTCAAACACGTCTGTATTGGGCATGGCGAAAGTTGACAGGCTTAGCTTTAGCACTGTTGCCCTCACCTAACCGCCTAACTCCAACTCTCTAAAAATCGAGATGGCTCGCTGATCACCACAGCGAGGCTGTGCCTGAGGCGCCTAGCCAATTTCCGGTTAGACAATTCGCGAAATCGGCTCGGGCTTTAAGCAGTAAAACAAAGTCTGTGCATGCTGACAAACATCGCACCGCTAGCTTGCGTGGTGACGATCAGCGAGAAGTGCCAAAAAATCAATTCGTTTTCGGCAGGCATCCGCCACTATCAGCGGACATCGCTCTGGCGGCCACCTTTCTATTTTGAATAGAATCCGGTTTTGCAGGTGCAAATTGCTAGCGATTGCAAGTAGATAACGGAGTGCAGGAAGTGGCTAAAAAAAATCAGGATGATTTTGATCGCCCGGTAATCAAGCGATCCGCACGGAGACGTCGTCCTTGGCGGGCGACGCTAATGATGGTTTTGCTCCTGATCGTAGTTGGCACCGTTTTCTTACCTAAAATTGTGACCAACCGCGGTATCCTCATCGGGCTCGTTAATCGATTTGGCGGGCTAGCTCCGCTAACGCTCGACTTAGATCGAGTCCAAGCCGGCTGGTTTCAACCGATCACTGCGCAAGGTATCCAGCTCAAAGATGCTGAAGGTAAAACGCTGATCCGTATCGGCAACATCGAGACAGAAAAAGGACTCCTCGGCTGGGTCATGAGCAGCAGCAATTTGGGGAAAATCCGTATCGGCAGCGTCGAAGCGGACGTGGTCACCTACGATGGCACGAGCAACATTGAACAGGCCCTCAAACCGCTGCTTGAACAACAAACTGCATCGGAGTCACCTAGCAGTGATTCAACTCGAACGACCCCATACGTCGGTCAAATTGAAGTTATCGACACGCGATTCAATTTGAGTTCTCGCGACAGCAATCAACACTGGATCCTGAACGTACCCGAACTGTCGATGATCCTACCCACCGCTGGACAAGTAACCGGCCCTATCAAACTCCAAGCCAACCTCGGTGCGGCGACGAATCCAAATGGGGCTGCACAAGTTCCTACAACGGCCTTCATTGCAATTCCGGGGGCGGGTGCCAACCGAGGCGGAACGATCGCTGCAGAATTTAAGCAGACGGAGGGTCAATCCGCATTTGAGCTGCGAGCCGTGGTGGATCACGTCCCGCTCGATTTCTGGCATGTTGTCCACGCGCGTATGCCGGAGCTGCCCATCGAAAGCCTAAATGGTTCGATCACTGCGAAAATTGCTGGGACGCTCGTCGATGCCAATCGCTGGAGTATCGATGTACAGCAGATGGAGACGTCACGTTTATTTGTCGTCGCTCCTCAATTGGTCGGCAATAACCCCGCGCAGTTTGAACAGATCGCTGCTTCGGGCCGTTGCACCTTAGCAGATGCAAAATTGCAACTCGACAATGGTGTACTTAACTGTGACTTTGGCAATGCAACCGCCGCCGCACAGATTCCATGGCCAATCGTTACACCGACTTTAGCTCAACCGTGGCTGGCTGGCGCGACTATCGACGCACGTGGTTCAGTCGATTTGGCTAGGCTCGTTCGAACTGCGGAAACACTCGTCCCGATGCGTCAAGACACCAAGCTGATCGCTGGTACCGCACAGTTCATCGTCAGTCAGCAGAATGGTCCCACGGGAACTCCTGTCAGCAGCGCGAGCTTCGAACTGGCTGGCTTGGAAGCAGTAGCCAGCGGTCAACCATTAAGCTGGAAAGACCCATTAAAACTGCAAGTACAGGCAGGCGCGGGCGCGGACCAGAAACCGACCTTTGCTGCTTTTTGTGCTGCGGAGTTCTGCAACCTGCAAGGAAAAGGCACCCTCGAGTCTGGATCCTTTGACGGCCATGTGAACTTAGCTTTGCTGCGTCAGCGTCTCTCGGAGTTCATCGAACTCCCTTTCAAGGAGATGACGGGTGAAGCAGATGTGCAATTAAAATGGAGTCAATTGCAGCCAGGTATCGTAGTCGCACAAGGTGAACTCAACACGACTCCACTAATCATCTCTTCGAACACTGGCGGTCAACTCAATGAACCCGCGTGGAAAGGGCAATTCAGCGCAACGACTCGGCTGGAAAACAATTCACCCGCACAAATCGACGTTGCACAGCTCGATTTAACGGCTGAACAAGAACGTTTAACCATCGACTTGCGTGAGCCCATTCGGTTCGCGGCGAATAATGGCAGTCCAAGCCTTCC
>JANPLP010000982.1:0-1108 GCA_031426595.1 Planctomycetia bacterium
ATAGGGGACGATTGCGAATTCAGTTCTCCGAATGTAGCAAGTGGGTGAAGAAATTGCCATGATTTGGGAAGAAAAAATATGGATGGCCCCTTGCTTTCTTCGATTAACAAGGCAGGTGCTTGGCGCCTGCAGGAGTGGGAGTCGCTTTCGGCAAAAGCGACCTACGGAAAGCGGGGAGAGGTGCTTGAAGCCTGCAGGGGTGCGAGTCGCTTTCGGCAAAAGCGACCTACGGGAGGCGACCTACGGAAAGCGAGAGGTACCAGGCACCTGCTGGGGGCTTGGCGAGGTGCTTGGACCGATTGCAGTGCCGTGTTTAGCGGCGACGGAACAAGGGGCCGGCGTAGCGGGCACCACCACCCAGTTCCTCCTCGATCCGGAGCAACTGGTTGTATTTCGCCATCCGATCGGATCGGGAAGCGGATCCCGTTTTGATTTGGCCGCAGGACAATGCAACCGCGAGGTCCGCGATGAAGGAATCTTCGGTTTCCCCACTGCGGTGGCTTGAAATGCTCGTGTACCCATTGCGATGTGCCAATTGGATGGCATCAATGGTCTCGGTCAGCGTTCCAATCTGATTGACCTTGATCAAGATACTATTGGCGATCCCTTGGTCGATTCCTCGCTGCAACCTGTCTGTATTGGTTACGAACAAATCATCGCCAACTAGCTGTACTTTATTGCCCACTTTTTCCGTTAGCTTTTTCCAAGAAGCCCAATCGTCTTCGGAACATCCGTCTTCGATCGAGCAAATGGGATAGTTGTCTACCCAATCCGCTAAGAAGTCGACCATTTGGTCGCCTGAAAGTTGCTTGCCGTCGATCGTATACTTTTCCGTTTTCTTGTCGTAGAACTCGGTTGCAGCGACGTCCAATGCGATAAAAATTTGCTTGCCCGCTTCGTATCCGGCCCGTTTGATTGCATCCATGATCAAGTCGAGGGCTTCGCGATTGCTCCCAAGGTCGGGCGCAAAGCCGCCTTCGTCCCCCACTGCGGTGTTGAGCTTCTTCTCGCTCAAGACCTTTTTGAGATTATGAAAGATCTCGGTTCCGGCGCGCAGCGCATCGGTAAACGTTTCGAAACCGAGCGGCATCACCATAAACTCTTGCAC
>JANPLP010000983.1:0-5536 GCA_031426595.1 Planctomycetia bacterium
GTCGTCAGCCCCAAATAAACCAGCGATGTCGTTTCAGTGCGATCGCGAGCATAGAGCACAGCGTACTCTTCATCGATAATGCCACCTTCGTTCGTGGTGATGTTGCAGCGGTTGAAGCCGGTCGCAATCCGCTGGTCAAGCGTCGGATTGGGAAGCAGATCGCCGGCTAGCTGCTCGATCGTGAACTGGTCGAAGGGCATGTTCTTGTTGAATGCGTCAATGACCCAGTCGCGATAGGACCACATTTCGCGATAGTTATCAAAATGAATTCCATGCGTGTCTGCGTAGCGCGAGTAGTCCAACCAATATCGCCCGCGATGTTCTCCCCACCGACTGGATTCCAGCAGACGATCGATGTAGTTTTCATAAGCCCGATCACTGGGATCGTTGAGCAACTGGGCAACTTGCTCGGGGGTTGGCGGTAGGCCGGTGATATCCAAGCAAGCACGCCGAGCCAATGTGGCTAAGTCAGCTTCTTCAGCCGGCTGCAGCTTCTCCGCGTTCAGCTTCGCCATCACAAAGTTATCAATTGGGTTGCGAACCCATTTCGATGGCTGCGGCGAAATGTGTTCAGTCGCTGGAGGAGTTACCGGCTGCGGTGCGACAAATGCCCAGTGCGGCTGGTATTCAGCGCCCGCTTTGATCCATTCGCTGAGTAACTTTTTCTGCTCGGCGGTTAGCGTCTTATGCGAATCGGGAGGAGGCATGACTGCGTCCGCATCCTCGCTGAATATCCGCGCGATCAACTCGGACTCCTCCAGTTGCCCAGGCTCGATCGCACCCGATTCAATCGCAGCCGTACGAACATCCAATCGCAAATCGGCCGCGCGTTTATTCGAGTCAGGGCCGTGGCAAGCGAAACAATTCTCCGTCAGAATGGGCCGAATGTCGCGATTGAACTGTAGACTCTTCGCGTCTTCGCCAGTACCAGCGACAACGGGCGCAATGTGCACCATCGCTTGCGAGAATGAAGCCATGAGCACAGTTAGAATCAGTCGATTGCGTTTCATAGTTTCAGCTAGTTTTATTTTTCAAGTCGCACGAAACACTTGGCATCTCAGTCACTGTCCAGCGATTCGGCGAAGGGAAGATCAAATTTGTCAGGTTGGTAGTTGGATGAGACGTTGGCGAGCCCCGGCAACCCATTGTGGTGCAGGCTTACATGACTTCACTGGTGCTTCACCGAGTCGGATTGCAGGAGGATATAGTTGGATTAGTGTACGTTAGGTGGGAACTGGTCGGGCGATTCGCAGTTTCAGGAGCTATCTTTCCCCAATCGCTACGGCGCGGGCCCTTCGACTCGACGTCCGCTTATGGAACTTTGCACTACCGTTCTACGGCCTTAATTATAAACTAAAGGCCATTTCCCGGAAACAAAAAGCTCGGATCGAGACACCAGAAATTTCACTTGAACAACCGCTTATGTCCTTCATTTTGATTTTGAAGAAAAACGTTTTGCAGGGAAAAACAGTGCTTAATAATGTGCTAGCGCCGCGCGCATGGTTACTGCTGTGTGCGATAGCGATCACTTCCGGGTGCAGCCGCGATTCGCAACCGTTTGATCTTAGCCAAGCGACCTACGTGGGCCAATCGAGCTGTATCAAGTGCCATGCCGAGGAAACGCAAAAGTGGAAGAATTCGCATCACGACTTAGCGATGCAATTGGCCACTGACGAAACAGTTCTCGCAAACTTTGACAACGTCGAACTGACACATCACTCGGTCACTAGCCGCATGTTCCGCGATGGCCAGCGGTTCATGGTTCACACCGAAGGACCCGATGGACAATTGCAAGACTTCGAAGTCAAGTATGTGTTCGGTGTCAAACCGCTGCAACAATACATGGTCGAATTCCCGGCTGCGGGTTCGACTTCGACTGATCGCCAGGAACTGCCTCGCGTTCAAGTGCTGCGGCTCAGTTGGGACACTGAGAAGAAACAGTGGTTCCACTTAGATCCACCCGATGTGAAGGAAAAACTAGAACCGACCGACGATCTGCATTGGACTGGCATTGCACAGCGGTGGAACAACATGTGCGCTGAGTGCCATAGCACCAATTACCAGAAGAACTTCACGCCGCCGTCCGCCATCGGGCTCAAGCAAGTAAGTGCGCCGGCTGAAGCAGCTCCCCAACCCGCGAAACCGTTCGCCGAGGATCGTGGCGAGTATCATTCGACATTCATGGAAATCAACGTCAGTTGCGAGGCTTGTCATGGACCTGGAAGTGTTCATGTTGACCTTGCCAAAAAGTGGATCCCTGGATGGAATCGAACCCGAGGATACGGCTTAGCCAACCTCAAGTTGACCGCTGAAAATCAGATCCAAGCCTGCGCGCCGTGCCATAGTCGCCGCAATGTCGTCGCCGCTGGATTCAAAGCGGGCGACAACTACTACGACTACTACACCAACCAGTTGCTGACGGAAAATGTGTACTACCCCGATGGCCAGGTGCTTGACGAAGATTACGTTCACGGATCGTTCATTCAGAGCAAGATGTATCACAAAGGGATCCGTTGCAGTGATTGTCACGATCCTCACACCGCGCGGTTGAAACACGATGGCAACCAGCTTTGCACTTCGTGCCATCAACATCCGGCAGCTAAATATGACTCGGTGGCCCACCACTTCCATAAGCTCGATTCGGAAGGGGCGAAGTGCGTTAACTGCCACATGCCCACCACGACTTACATGGATGTCCATGCCCGGCGCGATCATTCGCTGCGTATTCCACGGCCCGATTTGAGTCTCAAGATTGACACGCCCAATGCCTGTACCGGTTGTCATTTAAAGCTGGAAAACGTCGCCCCCCAGAAGCATGCCTCACTCAAGCTCTATCAAGATTGGATGTTAGCGGCACGGCAGGGGGATGAAGAGGTGAAGACCGAATTGGAGCGAGCCAATCGATACTGCGATGAGGCCTGCGACAAATGGTACGGCGAAGCTCGTCGGCGCGACGACCACTTCGGCTTGGCGATTGCGGCTGGGCAGCGCAATGAACCCGACGCACAAGAACTTTTACGAAAAGTATTATCGCGAAAGGGATATGAAGCGCCTGCTATCGCGCGTGCGACCGCTTTGCAAGTTCTCGCACAGATCGATCCGGAAGTAGCCAGTAAAGAAGCTGCCAAGCTTGCGGCCGACGATCACCCATTAGTTCGAACTGCAGCGATGAACGCCATCACCGGCGGCTCACCCACTACTGCCGCTACGGTGCTCGAGAAGGCACTCGAGGATCCCATTCGCAGCGTTCGAACCGAAGCAGCCCGCAATCTGCTCGACGTGCCGCCGGACACTTGGTCGGTCAACTCGGGTACAAAGTTCACTGCAGCTTTGACCGAGCTGGAGCAAGGGATGCAGTGCAACAACGACCGCGCGGGCGCTCATCTCGCGCTCGGCATTTTCGCTGAGCAGCAGGGACGTCACCAGCAGGCTATCGAACACTATCAAACAGCAATCACTGTCGAACCCAACGTTACGGGTCCGCGTACCAACCTAGCCTCTTTGCTAGAACGCAATCTCAGTTCGCAGACCAACACAAGTTCGGCTAGTGCGATGGCGTTGCAGTCTGAAATTGAACGACTGCGAAAGGAAGAGTTGCCTCTACTGCAGCGAGATGTCGAGTTGCTGCCTACCGCCGCGGCCATTCAGTTTCGATATGGCTTAGCGCTCTACTCGGATGGGCAAAAGGAACTTGCGGTAACGCATCTCGTCAAAGCAGCCGAACTCGAACCAACGCGTCCCGATTTTGCGCAAGCTGCTGCGATGGCCTGTGAGTCGGTTGGTAAATGGGATGAAGCGGTTAGTTGGGCGCGCCGCACCGTTACGCTTTCGAACAATGCCCCCGAAAACCAAATGCTGCTTCAGCGAATCGAACAAGGTGCCGCAGCACAAGCAAAACAGCCTTAAACTCATGAGCTGCGTTTCCGCTAACTCGCCCAGCATCGAATTGCTCGCGCCAGTCTAGGAACAAATCATCGATATTAGCGTTCTGTTCCGCTGTGGGTACGGTTTTTAGCGGTACTGCGCAAGCCGTCCGGTGTGTTTTAGTTTGATTGCGCATGGTGAGCGTGAAAGCTCGACACCGGAGGGCTCGCGCCCTACCGCTTTCATTGGTTTTCTATCCATTGAACTTAGAGCCACCGACATCCTGCGCCTCCAACGTATATTGAACGGCCGCTTCTACACCGGGTAGCCACGTACCGTAACAAGTCCAAGTGATGAAGAAAGCAAGTGGGTCTGAGTACATAGTGACTATGTTTGTTAAGCATGTGAGCGGTACGGCGCAAGCCGTCCGGTGTCGCGTTTGTCAATCTATATGTCCTATATGTCCGTCAATCAAAGCCCAGGATTTTTCGCGTGAATTGCAAATCCTTTACCGGGTGTTTTGGCCTCAAGATCTGGCCAGAGATTGCCAACTTAATCCGCCCATCGAAGCACTCAACGGGCTGGCAAAGTTGCTGTTGAGATCGGGATAGGTTTCTGCGTGGGGACCTGCCCAGAAAGCCCCGTGTCAAATTCAAGTTGCCAAAGGGATGAACGCTTAGCGGTTTGCATGCTAAACAGCGTTCACTGTAAGGCTTTAGCGAGCATTCATGCACCGCGACGGCCAGCACCTCTGGACCTTCGGGTCATCGCCAAAGGAGCATTTATGCAGGCCTTGAGTGGGCACTTTTCAGTTTCTTAAGGAAATCACTTATTGCGGTGGAGATCACATTGACGCGGAGTTCTAAAAGTTGCTAATGAAATGAGGGTGTGCAACTTTGCATGGACGCATTTAAGCCCAGAGGACTCGGATCGTGTCATCTACAAGACAAGATCGATGGATCAACAACGCGGTTTGTCATCTCTTACTCGTGCGCGCGTCGCGTGTGAGAAAACTTCCCGCTTGGGCACTTATGGTACTTTGCACGTTGTTGCAGGGGACTTTGCAACTGACGCCGCTTGAAGCTCAGGAAGCAGAGTGGATTTGGTCGCCAGAGCATCCGAGAGGGCAAGCGATTGCTGGCGATTGCTTCTTCCGAAAAACGCTGCAAGTTACGAGCGTTGAAGAAGCTACGATCACGATCACAGCAGATGACAAGTATGAATTGTTTATTAATGGTCGTCGCATCGGGCAGGGCTCGTCGATCCGGCAAATGGAAAAATATGACATTACACGACTCCTTGGTCGCGGCCGAAATGTGATCGCTGTCCACGCGACGAATGTAGCGCCGGGTCCAGCGGCGATGGTAGCGAGAGTGTTGGTAAAGCCCATCGACGGAAATTGGCTGAGCTTCTCTACGGATGCATCCTGGCGCACAGCGTTAGAAGTTGTCCCAGGTTGGCAGAGCGCTACGTACAACGATGGCAACTGGAAAGCTGCGAATGCTTACGGGCAGCTAGGTGAAACGCCACCCTGGGATCGACGCGAAGAAGTAGAGCAAACACAAGTTTCCGAGCACGCTCGCTTCCGGGTCAGTCCTGAATTCTCTGTGGACGAAATACTGAGTAACGAAACCACGGGCTCACTGGTCTGCATGGCTTTCAATGAGTTTGG
>JANPLP010000984.1:0-1911 GCA_031426595.1 Planctomycetia bacterium
GTGATGCTGGACGAACGCCACCTCCAGCCATCCAAATAGTAAAGCCGGCGGCGTTATGCTGACGCCCTAAATCGCCTTGCACCATCGGCGTACGACCAAACTCGCTGGCCCAAATCACCAACGTCGACTCGAGCAGCCCTCGTTGCTTCAAATCCGTCAACAGCCCCGCCACGGGCTCGTCGATCCATCTCGCCCGAGGCGTATGGTTCTGCGTTAACTTAGAATGCGCATCCCAGCCATCTTTGTCCGGCATGTCGTATAGCTGCACAAACCGCACCCCGCGCTCGACCAACCGTCGCGCGAGCAAGCATTTACGTCCAAAACTTTGAGTGCGTGGGTCTTTATGCTCCAGCCCATACTGCCGCTGAACATGCGACGATTCGTCTGCAAAATCGCCTACTTCCATTGCCGCCGACTGCATCCGATAAGCCAGCTCATAGGTTGCTATGCGCGCATCCAACTCTGTTGCACCAACATGCTCTTGGCGATGCAGGAAGTTGAGTTGCTGAAGCAAATCAATCGACGCGCGCTGCCCTGTCGCAAACTTTTCTGGAGGCAGCAAATCTAGCACGGGCGATCCCCGATCGCGAAGTCTCGTCGGCTGGAAAGCAGGTGGTAAGAATCCGTTGGTGTAATTTCCGGCACCACCCAAAGGTCCAGCATCGAACAACACAACATAACCGGGCAAGTCCGCATTCTCACTTCCAAGTCCATAAGTCACCCACGAGCCAAGACTCGCTTTACCCAAACGAATATCGCCTGTGTGCAATTGATAACTAGCCGGCGCATGATTGTTGGACTCAGCCTGCATCGAGTGGATAAAGCAGAGCTCGTCGACATGCTGAGCAAGGTGCGGTAACAGCTCACTTACCCACATACCGCGCTCACCATGACGCTGCCATCGATAAGGACTAGCCAACAACTTGTTTTCACAGCCATGAAAAACATTCGCATGCCGCGATTGATTCAATGCTGCGCGAAATGATTCGGGAACCGGCTGGCGATCCCGCCGCTGAAGCTCAGGCTTGTAATCGAACGTGTCAACTTGAGAGGGTCCACCGACCATGAACAGGAAGATCACGGACTTCGCGCGAGGCACAACATCCGGGCGCCGAGGCGCGTAGGGATTTAAGGGGTCTCGGGCGAGCTTGCCTGCATCAACTTGACCAGCGAATACTCTTCCGGCTGGGGCATCGCAAAGCATTGCGTTGCAAGCCAGCGTGCCGAAGCCCGCGCCAAACTGACTGAGCAGTGCGCGTCGTGGTAGGAGCCTGTTCATCGTGCCGCCATAAATGAAACTGGTCAGTGATTAGACGATTATTCTAGACCAGTTTACCGGCGCCACAAACTTGCTGGTGACATCGCGCATTCGCTCAGTCTAATCTTTCCATCCCCAAGCCTTGAGTGTTGACTTGCTGCTCCACAATTCGGCTGCTTCCAGTTGAACGCCGACTGCCGTGCTGGGGCCAGCCGCCGACCTCCCTCAGTTCGGGCATGAGCTCAACCATTTGCTCGAAGAGCATTTGCGCTAACCTCTGGATTCGAGGCGAACCACCGGCTTCTTTGATAGCCACCACGGTCTTCATGATGCGCACCAAATTGGCGCGATCCTTGACCGGTGATGAAAGTGGCTGAGCGTCGTCTTCGATCAAATCAACAAGTGGAACTTCCAGCGCCAACTGCCAAGCTCGCAGTTCGCTGAGCTTCATATCAGTGGTGGGGATTTCGTGCTTTCTAAGCGATCGCAAATCGATTCCCGTCCGCCGCCCGATTGTTCTCAGACTAAACCCTTGTTGCTGCCTCGCATCGCCAACACGCTGTAAGTTCTTGGGCAAAGCAACCACTCTCGACCGTGGCTCACCCCCACCAGATCCTTCCTCATCAGCGAACTCTTCGGCTTCACTAGCCGGC
>JANPLP010000985.1:0-18597 GCA_031426595.1 Planctomycetia bacterium
GACCACGTAGACTTGTTCGCCCGACGAAACGGGCGAAGCCATTTCTGGGCCGGCTTGTTTCTCCAGCCAGACGAGTGATTCGAATTTGTCGTTTTTCTTTTTAGGTTCGTTGTCGCCGCTCGCACCGCGTTGGACAGCGAACAGCGGCCCTTTTGAAAATGGATCGGATCCACCAAAGTAAATTCGTTCTGCGTCAGCAGCAATCGAACAGGCGGTGGGCGCTTTGACGTTGCTTACCACCCACAGCTTCGAGCCGGATTGGGGATCTAAACTCTCGATTCGATCTCCGCCGGAGATGATTACTTCGATGCGATCGGTGTTGCGCCACACAATCGGCGAGCTCCAGGAGCTTTCCGGCTTCTCGCGTTCGTGCTTCCAAATCTCGGTGCCGCTGATCGTGTCAAAGCACAGCACGCGGCCGCTCTTTTCGGTCAACTGCTGCACGATGACTCGCGAGTTAACGATCGCTAAGGAACTGCCGGTTCCGAAGCTATTGCTCGTGGGGAACGCTTCTAGTTCTTTCTGCCAGCGAGGTTGGCCATTGTGATCGAGCGCCGCCAAAGTTCCTGTGGCACCGAAGTAAACATAAACCCCATCGGCGTCGGCAACAGGCGATTCGGTAGCGTAGGTATTCGAAGGATGCACAGCGAACTTTGGTTTTCCGCTTGTGATCGTGCGGTTCCATAGGCTCTCGCCAGTGATCGCGCTGTAACACGCTACTTGCCATTCAATCTCGATGTTGGGAGCAGGTACGAGAGCCCCCAAGCCCATACTTTGCGGAGTCTTTACTCCGTCGCTGAAATCCTTTGGCTTTAGTTCCTTGTCAGCAACAGCGGTGGTCACAAACAAACGATCACCGAAAACAATAGGTTGCGACCACCCCGATCCGGGCACTTGAATCTTCCAAACCATATTTTGCTCAGCGGACCACGTGAGCGGGATAGATTGACCGCGAAGCAATCCACGACCATCAGCACCGCGAAATTGCGCAAAATCTTCAGCCACTACAGTCGAGTGGAACAGCAGCAGACCAAACAGCGGCAGCAGTGTTTTTCCAAGCATTTCGTAACGCTCTCCAAGAGTTATTGCCGGACGCGGTTGCCAAGTCGATTTGGTTGTGACGAAAAACCGCTGAGCCTACTGTAGACCAAGCGGCAAGTATTCTTGTCAGGTTCCATCAGCATGCTCATGAGCGTTTCTGCGGGTGGCACAGCCCTGAGTATTCGAAGGGCGTGGTCGGGCTAGGTACTGCGAAGTCATCTGGACGTTGGTTTGCCGTCCGATGATTCGCGTCAACCTTGTACCAAAGTGCTGCACCAGCCACGGCCTTCGAATACTCAGGGCGTGCCACCCAAGTACAGCACTCAGGGTCTGTCACCCGGTCGAATACTCAGGGTGTGTCACCCAAGCAGCACTCAGGGCGTGTCACCCAAGCAGGACTCAGGGTGTGTCACACGGTGCTTAGAACGTGACGCTATTGGAACTTGGAGGACTTCAGAAAATTGCCAACGGCTTGCTGCACAACCAGCGAATCCATTAGGAAAGAATGCAGCACCGGGACTTCGAGGAAATCGGTTGCGCCGTCGAGTTTGGTTTCTTCGACGCTGACAACGAAGTCGCCGGCACCATCGACGAGTGGATTCTTGATGGAGGAATCGGCAAGTCGACCAGCGACGATTCCGAATGGGCATGGTGGCGTAGCAAGTTTCTGTTCCAAGTCATTCCATTTTTTACCTAACTCCAAGGCCCCTTCGCCAGCAACAAAACCGAAGACTCCAGTTCGAGCCAACTGACGTGCGATCGACGCACCTTGGTTGGGAGGCCCAAGCATCACGACATGTTCGATGCGATTAAGAACAGACAGCTCGCCAGCTTGCTGCCAGTCGCCGATAGCATGACGGACGACAATGTTGCCCATGCTATGGCCTATGAAGTCAAGTCGAACGTCGGCCGGCAAACCACTCACGACTTCACGCAGCGCTGCGGCATGATGCGCGATTGAATCGCGAGTGCTCGCGTATTCCAAGCAGAGGGTTGTGCCGAAGCCGCTTTCATCAAGATACTTGGCCAGCCCCTTCATCGACGAACTCGATCGCCCCAAGCCGTGCATCAGCACGATCGCATGCGTGGTTGGCAGCATCTTGTTCGGTTGGCGTTGGTTCAGTTCCGCGTAGCAGGCCGCGCGGTTTCCCCAGGCGTGACGCACATTGTTTTCGTCCAGCAATCGCCAGTGCTTCGTCAGCACGTTCTGCTGAATTCGCCAACCAGCACGCCATTGAAAGTCGGTCCAAAGTTGTTTGCCGCCGAGCGTGGGTGTCTGCCAATTCAAGAGGCTACGCTCAAGTTGCTCGTCACTATCCAACGCTTCACCACTGTCCTGCTCAGCGCGCGAGGTTGCTTCAGGTAGCTGCCCCCAAGCGGCTTGATTGCTTGCTAAGAGGATCCAAAAACAGCCCAGCGAGAGGAGGCTTGTCCTGCTTGACATCCGTTTCATCTTGTTCACATAAAGCTCCCGATCAGATCGTCGACTAAGTTATGACGAGTTTCGGGACGCTTGAAAAGCTCAGAACGCAAAACTGAGTAGCGCGCGGGGCTGAGTCGCATTGCAGCGCAGACCCGCTTGCTACTTTTCTTCACCTTTAGCGGGTTGCTTGGGAGTGAGAATCGCTTTTAATTTTTCAGCTGCTTGATCAAGTAGTTGCATCGGATCATTTAACGCGATGGTACTCGGTCGGCCAGCGCGCAGAGTTATGGACTTGGGATCGGACGAATCTAGTTTAATTTGCGCCTCGCCCTCAGCCCCTTTGAAGACGTACTTGGGGTGACGGAGGGCCAACGATTCGCTGGCGCGGAGTGGGATGCCTTTGAGAGTGACTTTGCCATCAACCAATTTCCCCTGGTAAGGCATCACTTCATCACGCCGAAATCTAATTGGCTTGCGTTCTCTTGGCGGAAGCAATTGGCTCTGATAACTCTCCATGGATCTGTGGCGGCTGCCGAGTAGCGTCGAGCCACCTTTTAGATAAAGCTGGTTTGGCCAACTGCTAACTTCGCCTTCGGAAAGCGGGGTTTTGTCTGGACCAAGCACAGTTAGCTCGATCGTGCCGGTCGCTTCCATTTCTAGAGTCAGGTCGAACTGAGACTCGGCTTTATCTAATTGAAAGAGCTGACCTTGAGTGAAGCCATTTGGTTGGGCGGGAATAGTCGTGGAAAGCCAACCGTTGGAGATGGCA
Source organism: Planctomycetia bacterium (assembly GCA_031426595.1). Taxonomy (GTDB): domain Bacteria; phylum Planctomycetota; class Planctomycetia; order Pirellulales; family Pirellulaceae; genus Aureliella. The sequence continues at coordinate 3,234 of JANPLP010000985.1, forward strand.
ATCAACTGCATTTCGCCCCCGCGAGGCAGCGACGCAAATTCAAAAGATCCATCCTCTCGAATTTCTGTCCAGTCGTGCCAGACCAGCGAAGGGTCTTTTGCGGCGTAAGCATTTTCGGCTGGCTTGGGCGCGCAGGTCGCAATGACATAGCCTGCCTTGATAGGTCGCGGAACGTTGTCAGAAAGTTTACCGGTGACTCGTGTACCGGGCAGCAACTTGATATTGCGAATCTTTACATCTTGATCTGGGCGAACCCGTAGCGGCAGGATATTGCTGAACAGGGTCGGACCTGCGTCTTGAGATTTGACCAGCATCGTTTGCCACGTTCCATCGCTGGCGGAACGCGTGCGACGGCCACCTTGTCCATCGCTGGCCCAGTAATCGGGTGCTAAGCTTCCAGCAACGACAACCATAAATTCTGGAATGGCCTGGCCGTTGGCATCGATGGCGGACAGTTGAATTTCGCAGCCCGCTTTCATTTCAACTTTGGCAACGTCAGGGCCGAGATCAAAGTGCGTCACGCTGCGCACGTAATCGGTGTGTTTGATTTCAAAGGTTACCAAGCCGGTAGTGCGAGGTTCGGTAGGCGAGCCGATGTGGACAGGATATTGAATAGTCGCTTTGCCTGAGCTATCGGTCGCGGCCAGCTTGGGTGGGCCGATGAGATCGTCGTTCCAGTAGCCGTGACCGTTGGCGTTCTCGACAGCTCGCATCGCGTACGGATAGACAGTGGCGCCCTCGATCGGTTGGCCTTGGTCATCGACCACTTCGACGACAAGAGAAGCCATTTTCTTGAAATCGACAGGGTCGTCCGGCTGAGCAACCGCAACTTGGCTGACCAGCACCAGCGTCAGGTAAATGATGCAGAGCGGAAAGTAACAAGCGGAGGGTCGAGGGCGATGCATCGGTGGCTCCTGCGTCGGTCTGTCGGAACGCGAGTTCGGCAAGCGGTTTGCTAGTTTAACAGATGCGCGCCGCGAGCCGTTTTATTCACTCGGCTTTTTATTCACTCAGCGAGCTTTTGCAGGATCGCTGAGTGCGGACTTTTGCGTTTTGACTTCAGCAGACCGGCGTTCACTTGGCTTCATCGACGGAGAAGTTGAGTACAGTTTGCGATTCGAATTTTTCGCCAGGCTTGAGAACTGTGTTAGGAAACGTGGGCTGGTTGACGGAATCGGGGAAGTGTTGAGTTTCGAGGCACAGCGCGCTGCGATGCGCGTAAGCTTTCCCACCTTTGCCTTTTTGATCTTTAAGGAAGTTGCCAGTGTAGAACTGGATGGCAGGTTCAGTGGTCATAATGCGCATGCGGCGGCCAGAGTCCTTGTCGAAAAGTGTGGCTGCGGCTCGCATCGCGCGGCCTTCCTCCGGTGCTCGAAGAACGAAGTTGTGATCGTAGCCTAGCGCGGGGGTCGCAGTCAGTTCCTCGATACGCTTGCCGATTTTAGTCAGCTTGCGGAAGTCGAGATTGGTGCCTTCGACACTCTCAATTTTTCCAGTTGGGATCAGCGTATCATCGACTGGGGTGTATTGATCCGCATTGATGCTGAGCATGTGGTTCGTGATGGTCGCTGAACCTTGACCAGCTAGGTTGAAATATGCGTGATTTGTCAGGTTGACTGGGGTGGCTTTGTCGGTGCTTGCAAGATAGCGAATGCTGAGGTTGTTCTTATCCTTGGGTACCAGGTAGGTGACCGTTAGGCTCAGGTTGCCTGGATAGCCTTCTTCGCCATCTGGACTGGTGTAGGTGAAACTCACACCCTGACCGCGCTCGTTCGTAAACGGCTTGGCGGTCCAGACAACTTTGTCGAGACTGCGCTTCGCACCGCCGTGTAGATGATTGGGTTCGTTGTTGACCGCGAGCGTATATTCTTTTCCGTCGAGCGCGAACTTACCTTTCGCGATACGATTGCAGACACGACCCGTCGTGCATCCGAAATACTGATTATCTTCGGACTCGTAACCCGTTACGGAGTCAAATCCGAGGATGACGTCATCAAATTTTCCGTTGCGGTCGGGCACCAGTAACTGAACCAACGTGGCACCGCGAGTCATTACTTTGGCGGTAAAGCCAGCTTCATTCTTGAGAGTGAAAAGTTCAACCGCTTGGCCATCAGCGGTCTTTCCAAACGGCTCACTGGTCGGATCCGCACCGAAGGCGGCAAGGGCGAATGCGGCAACGAGAAAGGGAGAAAGAATTGACGAGCGGCGCATCGGATGAGAATCCTTAGAGAGGAAGGTGCAGTTAAGACTTAGCGTCCATCTCAGTTAAGCTATTCCAAACGAACCGAGAAGTCTATCGTCAAAGCGGCTCCGCCAGAGAATGAGCTTGGCGCGCAAACGACGTCCGGACCGACCGCTATGGCGACGCCTTTGCTTGTACGCTCGACGGCAGCGCGGCTGGAGGTTCTAATTTCGGGCACCCAACCACAGTGACCGCAGTTCAAAGTGTCGCAGGCGAGGCTCGGACCTTTGAATTCGGTTGGCGACCCACCTATAGTTCCGTGAGCGTAGGCTCCCTAAGCCGTCGGCCCGTGTTTGAACCGCCTCCCTTAGTAACATTTCTTGATACTGAACCCATTCGCGTACACAACTACAGCTCATTTTCACTCAACAAGTTCACCGGAAAGTGATTCACCATGACAGCCGCGATTTCTCCTGAAGTTGCCGACTTGGGCCGACAAGCTAAAGAAAAACTTGACCAGCAGACGGTTGAGATGACTCAATGGCACTTTCACGAATCCACCGGTTCGCCATTCTGGTTGGAACAAAAGAGCAAATTGAAGTTCGATCCGCTGAAAGAAGTGAAATGTTTCGAAGACTTGAAAAAATTTCCTCTGTTCGAAGATGACCTGCTGCGTGGCGGCCCGGTTCGCCGGTGGGTGCCGAAGGGTTTGGAAGGTCGACCGACTTATGTCTTCGAGACGGGCGGAACGACCGGGATACCCAAAAGCCGCGTTGTGATTGATGACTTCCGGATTGATTACGAAATGTTCAGCGATACGCTGCCAGACGAGTACTTTCCGCGCGGTGCAAATTGGTTGATGCTTGGCCCTTCCGGCCCACGTCGCCTGCGGTTGGCTGTGGAACATCTGTGTCAGCATCGCGGGGGAATCAGCTTTTGCATCGACCTTGACCCTCGCTGGGTGATCAAGCTGATTAAGAAGGGCTGGATGGATCACTTGGAAGAGTACAAGAAGCATTGCATCGACCAAGCCATCACGATTCTGACCGCTGGGCATGATATTAAGTGCATGTTTACCACTCCGAAGTTGCTTGAATCTCTGGCATATGGACTAGCGGAGAAGGGAACAAGTATCCAGGAAGTGGGAATTACCGGCATTTTCTCGGGTGGAACTGAGTTCACGCCACAATGGACTCGGTTCTGCGTAGAAGAGCTGTTGGGCGGTTCGCCCGAGGATGGCGGCGTCTACATGACCCCAACCTATGGCAATACCTTGATGGGGTTGGCATGCAGTAAACCCATTTCGGCGGATGAAGAATACAAGATTTCATACTACGCGCCGCAGCCGCGAGCCGTGGTCGAAGTCGTCGATTTCGAGGACCACACCCAGGTCGTACCCTACGGAGCCACAGGTCGCGTGAAGCTGTACACGATGACGAAGGAATTCTTCATCCCTGGTTTTCTTGAGCGAGACGAAGGCGAACGCGAGTTGCCTTACGTGAAATACCCATGGGACGGAGTTAGCGGAGTGCGGCCCTACCACGCAATCGCTTCGCAAACGACCGTAGGTGTTTACTAGCGTCCAGTTCGCTTGACGACTCGCTATCCAGTTTTCGTTTTTTAGTTCTCGGTTCATAAGGTGCATTTTCGTGCTTACGTTATCCGCGCTGCGTTGGGGAAAGCCGTACAAATCGCTCGAGGCCCAAGAGGTCGTGCACTTCGACACCGGCGAGCCGATTGCAAAGATTGGCAACGTGAACGGCGGAATGGTTCAGTTGGACATGAAGCACGCGCCGAGAGCTCGGGCCGTGTTGCGAGCGATCGCACCCAACGATTTGCTAGAAAGCTGCAAGAAAGCGGCCGAGCTGTTCGAGACGGCAGAACTGCCAGTCGGAGACGGTGTCCAGTCGGTCGACGACTTCATCCACCAGCAGTCGGCTAGCACCGGCCTGCCCGAGCATATGTGCCGCTCGAACATGAAGAAAAATTCCTTCGTGCTCAGCAATATGGACAAAATCTTGGCTGCGTTGACCCGCGGCCTCGATTTAAACATTTTGACTCGCGGGTACGGCGAAGAAGGTCGTGGAGTAACCGTCAGCTACCAATGCCAATCGCCAGTCTTGGGTGCGGTTTTGCCAAACAACTCACCCGGTGTACACACCTTATGGCTACCCGCGATTCCGCTTCAGGTCGGTTTGATGCTCAAGCCTGGCAGCCAAGAGCCTTGGACTCCGTATCGAATGGCTGCAGCCTTTATTGCTGCCGGCGTGCCTGCGGAAGCGATCGCGATGTATCCTGGCGGACATGATGTCGGTCAGACGCTGCTCACCCGCTGCCAGCGTGCGATGATCTTCGGCAGTGCGCAGACGGTCGAGCAGTACGCGGGCAATCCTCGTGTTCAAGCGCACGGCCCGGGCTTCTCAAAAATCGTGTTTGGCGACGACATGGTCGACCGCTGGGAGGATTACCTCGATTTGATGGTGGAGAGTATTTTCACGAACAGCGGCCGAGGCTGCATTAACTGCTCTGGGGTCTGGGCCTCTCGGCACACCGAGGAAATCGCGCAAGCCCTCGCCGAACGCCTCGGGCCAGTCGACGTTCTCCCCCCACAAGACCCGAATGCAGGGCTAGCCGCTTTCACGAATGCCAAAATGGCAACCGGTACCTGGAGCATGGTTCAGCAGGACCTGAGTGGCTCAGGAGTGAAGGACATGACCGCCGCGTTTGGCGATCGTTTGGTCGAACGACCTCATTGTGCGTACCTGCGACCTGTCATCGTGCATGCGAATTCGCCCGATTGTCCTGTGGCGTCTAAAGAGTACATGTTTCCATTTACGAGCGTCGTTAAGTGCGCTCAAAAGGATATGCTGAACAAAATCGGCTCTACTCTTATTTGCACTGCTTTGACCGCGGATCCTCAGTTTATTGACGCGCTGACTGAGAGCGTGCATGTTGACCGCTTGAACATTGGCCCAATCCCTACCAGTCGTCTCAATTGGCTACAGCCGCACGAGGGGAATCTTACTGATTTCCTGTTCCGTTCCCGTGCTTATCAGATTGCGCCGATGGGTTAGTGCTAAATTTCTCGCGGCTCCTTTCATAGGCTGTGACAAGAGTCGAATGCCCTCCGTCTCCTGCTCCAGCCTGTGATTGTCTACTGGTGCATCTTTGTCCGCCTTCTAGGTTTTGGACGGGAAGTTTCGCCACCCATCCTGTTGTGACAGGTTTTTAATGGGAACTTCCGATTATTCCGCGCGTCCAAGGCTCGACAGTGGATCCTTGTTCCACCAAATGGATGGAAATAGCACTAGTGGGGTAAGACTCGCTATAATCGGAACAATTGTGTGCAAGCCGATGTCATCTTGAGTTGAATAGGCTATTTGGGATAGCTAGCTAGACTCCGAAGTTTGCATCGTTTTTGCCCGCAATTATAATCGACCCCACATGTACTTTTCGGGTCGAAAGGCGATCGTAGTCGTTGTTTTGGACCTCAAAAGGTGCTTTTGCGTCCCGCGCAGCAGCACTCATTGCTAGTCGTTTGGTGGTTTATGTCGTCTACTCGAGCAGGGTAGGCGGTGTTGATAGTGCGCTCTTCACCTCCGCCGTTGGATTGGTAAGGCGCTTGAAGCATACCCGTAATTGCTCTTAAGGGTTGGTTAATGGCCATCCGTAAGTCACGCGCAGGTTTTCCCGGTTCTGCCAATTCTAATTCGGGCTCACGTTCTCTAGCGCGTAATCGCATGCGTCGCATGTTGCTGGAGGATCTCGAAAAGCGTCAGTTGTTGGCTGTCGGCCCTCAATTGATCGGGATTCAACCGAACAATAGCGACCTAATCATCGACGGGTCAGTGCGCAATGAAGCGCCGCGCGAGCTAACGTTCCGCTTTGATGACTCGCAGGTGATTCATCCGAGCACGCTGAGCGGCATTCGCTTGACGCGTGCAGGCGGCGATGGCTCGTTTGCGCTCGCGACTGTTTCGACCGACTTCGGCACCAACGGAAGTGTCGATGTGCAATTGACGGGCCGTGTTCCCGGTCAGGCGCTAACAGTTCAGGTAACTCGAGCGGATCGCGGTGCCAACGCGGCTCCGGCGTTCTCGGTCTCGGGTAACACTGTGGGCATCACTTTAAACTCGAACTTTGGTACCCCGACCACTGCAGGGCAGTTAGTTACGGCAATCAATGCGAGTCCACTTCTATTAAATGTGTTGGGTGCGAGCATCAACGGCGGTCTCGGTAACACCGCGATCGGTTCCATCAACCCAACCTATTCGCCTTTGGTTTTGAATCGAACTGGTGACATAGTTGTTCAACCTGGGACTGTGGTCATCGGTGCTGCGCCGAACGAGAACGAAGTTACGTTGCGGTTCGCTGAATCGCTGCCAAACGACTTGTATCGTGCAGAGATTTTCGGCTTTGATGATCCGGTTGCGGGCATTGTGGGCCTGCGCAACACATCGCCAACGGGAACTGCGGGCGATCTATTCAAACCTACGCTCGCGAATCGACGTCAGGACACTGTCAACTTCCGCTTAGATTTAGGTCCTCAAGTAACGGCTGTCGTGCCCCAGCCCGTCGTGCGCAACGCGGACAACAGTCTGCAGCAATTGCGCGATACGATTGTGGTTCACTTCGACGCTGATAAATTGCTGGTTGAAAATAACTCACTAGGTCAACCGACTTCTCGCTCAGCGGAAAATCCGCAGTTCTATCAGTTGATTTTCACGGACGAAACCGTTCGTAACACAGACGATCTTTACTTCTTCCCGCAGTCGGTTAAGTACAACGCGTCGTCGAACACTGCCACGTTGCGGTTCGCGCAGGACATTGACTCGTTGCCTGGCTCCAACTCCGGTTCACGCACATTTCGCTTGCGCATCGGTACGCGTGAATCGCGGCCGTTCGAGCCAACGCTAAGCGAAGCGGCGGCGACGGTGATTAGTGACTTCAATACTAATGGTGCCGTCAAGTTCCGCTTTACTTCGCAGTTGTTGGGTGAAGCGGGCAGTGGAATTCAGATCAATATCACCAACTCAAACAATGGCAGCCCAATAGCGATCACTTCGAGTGGTCGGTCGGTAAATATCAACTTGGGCAGTAACACGGTGACCGCTGCGCAGTTGTTGGCAGCGCTGCAGACATCCTCTGCCGCCAACAGTCTTGTATCGGTTCGGCTAGAGCCAGGTAGCGTAGGAACGACCGTTCTTAACGCACCGATCAATTACACCCCGCTGACCGTGGTGGGCTTGGGCAGCACCTTCACCACCGCAGCAAATCTGGGAGCCATCGGATCAGCGGCTACGAATCAAACCAGTTTAATACTTAGTTCCGAGATCAATGCGGTCCCTTACGACTTTGATTTGATTGGTGGCACTGACGATCCTGGCATGCGAAACGTACCGGTGGAAGCCGGTGGGAGTTTCGAACAATACATCAACGCGGCTTTCGGTGCTGACAAAGTAGCTGGCGCGACCACGATCAGTTACAACTTCCAATTGTTTTATGGAACGGACAGCTCGGGCAATCCGCTAACCAATGCGATCACTGAAAAGCAGAAGCAACGCGCTCGCGAAGTGCTACAGATTTGGAGCGACAATCTCGGTGTTCAATTTATTGAAACTCCGAATTTAGGCATTACGATCGCAACGGGTTCATTGGGCGCTTTGTCCGGTACCAGCCCGAACGTGGTGATCACGAATTCGATCAACATGGGTGTACAGATCGACCCTGCCTTCCGTGCGAGCCGCTTGATTCTGGATGCTCAGCGACAATGGGGCGACAACTACGGCGAAGACTGGTCCCGCGCTGCGTTGACCGGCTTGGGGATGCTGCTGGGCCTTGAACGAGCTGGAGATTTGCCAACGGGTACGTTGATGGCTTTGTCGACAGCGTTTGTGAACGCCGGCTTGTCGAATGCTCAACCCGCTGATGAGCCGGTATTCCCCGGCGCTTACGATGTCCTTCACGGTAAACATATTTTCCGACCTGATAGCAACGACATCGATCTGTACCGATTCGAAGTTGACTTCGGTGCTGCTGACCGCGTTGGTCTGTTTGTTGCGGAGACTTACGCAGAGCGACTGACCAATAGTAGTCCTCTCGATACGCTGCTTCATTTGTACAAGCAACGCCAAGCGACCGCGACCAGTAACTTGGCAGCCGGCGAAGAGTTATCGATCAGGTTTGATGCGATCGCTCCAGGACGCCTCGGAAACAACCTGCAAATCTTCGTTACCCGCAGCGAGCGTGGCGTTGGTGCTCAACCGATCATCAACGTGTTTGACAATCTGATCACGATCGATCTGAACAGCACGGTGGGTCAAGAAACGACCGCGTCTCAGTTTGTTAGTTCACTTAACGCCAATCCAGAAGTTTCAAAGTTGGTCAAAGTCACGCTCTTGCGTGGCAGCGGCACGACACGCGTCGGCAATCGCGATATTACTTACAGTCCAATTGTGCTCAACGGGGGCGACGTCGAACTGGTCGCGCGCAATGACAACTACTTTAGCGAAGATTCGCTGATCCAGCAGGAACTGTCATCGGGTGTGTATTTCATCGGTGTTAGCGCTAGCGGAAACAACGCCTACGATCCGACCATTCCCGACACTGGATTCGGTGGCACGACTCAAGGCAAGTACGACCTCCGCGTTACCTTCCGCGCTCAGGTCGATACCACGGACGCGATTCAAGATGTGGCCAGTGGTTTCACTGGCGACCAATCGATTACTTTGGATGGCGACGCGGACGGAGTAGCAGGCGGAACCTACAATTACTGGTTCCAAACGCGACCGCTTAATCGTGTGTTGCAATTTAACGCCGGCGGATCAGCAGATCTTGAAGGCAAGATTATTGAAATCACCGGCGCTAACGGCACGGTGCGCAACTTTGAATTTAGTTCCGACGCAATTGTCGGAATCGGCAACACTCGCGTGGATTACACCTTGGCTAGTACAGCCGGTGATTTATCGCAGAAGTTGTTTGAAGCCATTCGCTCTCGCGGTGAACTAGGTGTATCAGCGATCAGCAACGGCATTCGCCTGACACTGCAGGGTGAGCGAACCGTGGTGTTGTCACCGGGATTAAACAACCTTGAAGTTCAGGGTCGAATGATCTTTGTCGACAAGATCGCTGGACCCAATGCGGATGGCTCGCTAGCCCGCCCCTTCAATAACATTTCCGGAACTGGCGTTGCTAACGCATTCGGCTCGGCACTGGCTGGCGATATCGTGCGCATCGTTGGCAACGGTGGTCAAGATCGTCGTTTAGACACGACCGGCGATAACATCGCGTACGAAATTGGTATCGATTTACTGAACGGTGCTGCGCTCAGCGATGGCAGTTCGATGGACGTTCCGCAGGGTGTCACCGCAATGGTGGACGCTGGAGCAATCTTCAAGCTGCGACGTTCTCGCATCGGCGTGGGTAGTTCAAGTCAAGGCGTGGATCGCAGCAACGGCGCGTTGCAGATACTTGGCACGCCAGCCTTAACGGACAACAGCGGCCGCTTGCTTCGCGCTGCCGATGGTTCAGTCATTCCAGGTAGCGTCTTCTTCACCTCGTGGCTTGACCAGTCACTGGGCTTTGATACTTACGCTCCGCAAACTTCACCTTCAGTGGGTGACTGGGGTGGCATCTCCTTCCGCCGCGATGTGGATCGAGCTGCGGGTCGACGCGACTTGGAAGATGAAGGTATCTTCCTCCAATATGTCAATCACGCTGACATTCGGTACGGTGGCGGTGGCAATGTAGTCATCGATTCGATTCAGCAAGTTGTGAATCCAATTCAGATGGTCGATATGCGACCGACTGTAACCTTTAACCGCATCAGCAACAGTGCGAACGCCGCGATGAGTGCGGCGCCGAACAGCTTTGAAGAAACAAACTTCAATGAACCTCGTATCCAACAAAATGGCACGTTCACTAGCGATTATGACCGCGTTGGACCTGAGATTCATCACAACGCGCTGACCAACAATTCGCTCAATGGTTTGTTCGTTCGAGTGGACACACCTGCCGGTCAAGCCATTCGACCGTTGACGGTAGCGGCGCGCTTTGATGACATCGATATTCCTTACATCATCGCTGAGAATATTTTTGTTTCAGCAACGCCTGGTGGCGCGATTCTCGATACGACCAGGCCACTTGCAAATCTGACGGCGCTTCAACCGACCGTAGGCGGAACACTCATTCCAGGTACCTACAATTACAAAGTAACATTCGTTGACATCAACGGCTACGAAACTCCCGCGTCCGATGCGACCGGCAGCGTGACACTCAATGTTGGCCAAACAGCGGTTCAGCTATTCGGTCTTCCATTGACATCGGGCGAGTACGTCGCGCGTCGACTCTATCGAAGCAACAGCACTGGCAGCGGCGAGTATGTTCAAGTGGCACAAATCGATGCTACCTCTTCAGGCTTCATCGATGTCGGCCCGTCCTCCGGTGGTGTGTTGGTGCGAGACCGCGTGAGCGTCACTGGCATTGCATTGACATCGCAAGCCGGTGGGGCATTCTTGCCTGGCATTTACAACTACCGCTTGGTGATGGTGGATGCAGCCGGGCGTGAAAGCATTGCCTCGGACGTCACATCCAATGTGACAGTCGCAGCCAATCAGCGCGTGACCGTCAGCAATTTACCTTTGACTCAAAATGGCTTTAGTGGCCGTCGGCTGTATCGAAGTGCGACCGGTGGATCAGGTCCTTACACGTTGGTCGCTGATTTGCGCAACCCTGCAAACATTAGCACGACGACCTTCGTAGATACTGGCGCGAATCTAGGTGTTGAACTATCGGCGTTTAGCTTTGGGACTTTGCGTCCTCGTTTGGATGCCAGCTTGGTGATTGATCCAGGTGCTGTTCTGAAATTCGAGGGAGCTCGTATTGAGATCGGACCGGGAGCAAACCTAATTGCTGAAGGCACCGATGGCGCACCAATTATCTTCACTAGTAAATTGGATGATCGCTACGGAGCAGGTGGCAGTTTTGATACCAACAACGACGGCCGTGGCTCGATCGCTCGCCCACGCGATTGGGGTGGTATCTATGCGAGCTCCGGGTCAACGCTCAGCCTCGACTATGTGACGTTTGCTTATGCAGGTGGTGTCACGAAGCTGGAAGGTACCTTCAAAGCATTCAATCCGATCGAATTGCAACAAGCCGAAGCGCGAATCACTAATTCCACTTTTGAATTCAATGAAGACGGTATCGGCGGTCAAGGTCCATTGAATCGGCTCGGCCGACTGGACAACCGAGCGGCGACGATCTTTGTCCGCGGCAATCAACCTATTTTGGTGGGTAACATTTTCCGCGACAACCGAGGTTCAGCGATCAACATCGACGCGAACAGCCTCACGTCTGATTTGACGGTCGATTATGGACGTTCCAACGGCCTCGTTGAAAGACTCGAAGAATTCGATAGCAACCGCGGTCCACTGATCCGCGAAAACCGAATGCTGAACAACGAGATCAATGGATTGGAAGTTCGTGGCGACGAATTAATGACCGAAAGTGTTTGGGATGATACGGATATCGTTCACGTGCTATTCAATTCGATCACGGTCAGCAACTTTGTTCATGAAGGCGGTCTGCGATTGCAGAGCGCACCAACGGAATCACTGGTAGTGAAACTATTGGGTTATGGATCGAACTTTAACTTCGTCTCCGGTACGGGCCTCACCGCGACCGGAACAAACACCAATGCGAATGACCGCATCGGTGGAACAGTAGAGATCATCGGTCAACCTGGATTTCCGGTGATCATGACCAGCTACCACGACGATAGCGTGGGTGCAGGTTTGCGACCCGATGGAACTCCGCAAACGGACACCAACAACAATGGTGTCGCCTCCATTTCGCGTCCGTCCGATTGGCGAAGTATTTTGCTCGATCAGAATTCGAACGATCGCAATGTGGCCACAATCATGGAGATAGAATCGCCGACTGCGATCGCTCCAGGATTTAACAGCACGACGAATACGGCTCAATTGCTTGGTGACTTGGCCAGCCGCCCGACAGCTAGCGACGAGAACATCCGCCTTGGGTTCGTTGTACAAGGTGTGCTTTCACAGCCCACCGATGTGGACGTTTACAGCTTTACGGGTGAAGCGGGAACCGAAGTTTGGTTCGACGTCGACAGCACCACGCACACACTCGACACCGTCATCGAAGTGCTCAATTCCAGTGGTCAGCTCCTTGCGCGCAGCGACAATAGCACCGCCGAAACACTCAACCCAAGCCTGATTACTCGCACGGCATCGATCAGTCCAACTTTGGTGAATCCACTGCCAAGCCAAGTGAAGGGCGCTTTGCGCGAGCATGCTAGCGGTTTGCTGAAGGAAGATGGCACCACTAATCCGCTTGATGCCGGTTTACGATTGGTTCTTCCAGGCAATGCTGGAAGCCGCAGCACCTATCATTTCCGAATTCGCAGTTCCAGTACGAACATCGCTAACTTCAACGCGGGCTTGACCAGTGGCAGTTACGAAGTTCAAGTGCGCATCCGTGAGGCTCAGGAAAATCCAGGTTCAAGCGTTCAGTATGCCGACATTCGCTATGCGACGAATGGCATTCACTTGCGCGGTTTGCCTAAGCATTCGCCACTGCTGGGTGAATTCCAAGAAGATGAATCGTCAGCAGGCGGTTCGTTCACGAACAATGACATTACCGGTACCAACGTCAATACGGGTGGAGTGCTTGGAGCTCGCGACCAGTATCTCGGCAATTTGCTGAATACGGATCGCGCTACGATCAGTGTAGGTGGCGAACTCACGAATGCAGGCGATCTGGACTTCTATCGCTTTGACGTGAACTACACCAATCTGCTGAATAACGCCATCAGTGGTTCCACGGTTTTAGAGTTTGAACCCAACAACTCGCTCGCGGGTGCTCAGAACCTCGACAACGAAGCTTGGCAACTGGTCAACAATCCCAACGTTACCAACAGCACTACACGTCCATATGTGACGATCGCAGGCACCGGTGACGGAAGCTTCGATTACTACTCCTTCACAGTTCCATTCGGCGGGACGACCGGAACGTTTGATATCGACGCGGCCAATTTCGATTCCGAGTTATTCTTGTTTGACAGCGGCGGCAATTTGCTGACAGAGAACGACGATGCAGTGATTGATCCGGGCAGCACCTCGGGGCTTGAGTCGTTCATTACGTTCACGTTCCCAGCACCGGGTATCTACACGATCGGTGTGGCACGTTTCCCATCCATTGGCGGCACAGGTGGAATCACTGGTTCGCCTTTGCTAGTTACGGATTCGTATCAGTTACATGTTTCCGTTGACGGTAAAGCGGGCACAGCAGGCGGTTTGGCAATTCTCAGTGCGCCGGTAGTCTTTGACATCGATTACGCGGATGGCCTAAATCGTGCTGACTCCTCGTTGTCAGTCTTCCGGGTAACTGGAGTTCCTGGTGCTGAGACCTATCAATTGGTGATGGTCGCTGAGGACAGCAATGTGGCCGACGATCAACGTCGACCATTATCGCTGACCGACCTGGAAGACTTCAGTCGTGGATCGGTGGGAACACGGGATCCGTTTATCGGTACGGCCGCACTGTCTGCAGGCACTTATACGGTCGCGGTTTCATCGGCCAGTCGCATACCGGCCGCGCTGTCCAATACGCTGACGCGTCGCGAGCCGATCAATTCCGTGACGCGCGTTGCAGACGAAGGCTTTGAAACGGCCATTTCCAATGCGGTCGCGGGAATACCGACGGTTCCTCAGTTGTTCGATCGCAACTTTGTCGGTGCTGGCACAAATCTGTGGCGACGCACAAACGACGCTGCACCAGGGCACAAAGCGGCTAGCGTCTTTAGTTTCTCTGGCGCAGGAATGACTCAGGCCGGCGGCGCTCAGGGAGAACTAGTTTCGAACGGTTTCTGTATCGGTGGCTTCTCATCGGAAGATCAAGCTCGCCTCTACTTCAGTTACAACTTGAATGCTGAAGCAGACGACAGATTCGAAGTGGTGGTTCGTACGCCGACGGGCGACGTGCCCGTAGCTTCTAGTACGAGCGGCTTGACTACCGGCGGCGGATGGCGCCAAGCACGTTTGAACTTAGCCGCGTTTGCTGGTCAAACAGACCTTCGGCTCGTGTTCCGATACAACACGAACGGGGCCAACGGTAGTCCCGCGTCAGGTGTCTCGATCGACGACATCATCATTGGCTTCGCGGAACGCGGTGAATTGGTGCTGAACGCGCCTGCCGGTGCAGGCTTCGTCGGCAATACGGGTTTGCCTCCGAACACAACGCTAACCGGACAGTATCAACTCGAAATTCGTCAGGGCGAGAGCTTCTTTACGGCCACGCCAAGCGGACTAGTGCTCAATACGTCGATGGACACCAACGACCGTCAAGCGAACCAAGTAACATTGGTTGCGCCCGAAGGTCGCGAGTTAGTCGACGGCGATACATTCAAGCTCGGCGATGCTGGGAATCAATTAACGTTTGAGTTCAACAGCGTCGGTACAGTCACTCCAGGTAACGTGGCCATTGCGTTCTCAGCCACCGATGCAGATTTCGTGATCGCTCAGCGAATTCGCGATGCGATCAACGATCCTGGTGTGCAGGCTCGAATCAAAGTTCGCGCAGCTACCACGGGTGGGGTCGTCACAGGGACAGCCAATCGTGATAACCGAGTCAATCTATTTGGCTCTGTGTCCGGCAGTATGGTCGAGTTCGATCGTCCGCGGATGTCGATCGAGAATGTGACCACCGATGCGAATACGCTTCGCAGTGCGATCTTTGGAACAGGGATTACCGCTACTCAGCCTGCGATTTATACAGGCGGTACTCAATCCGCCGCTGTGGTCAACTTCGCTGGCGACAGAGGCGTAATGCTGTCGACCGGCCGAGTCCAGGATGCTCTGCCGACCAACCTGTCCGACAACACTGGGAGCGTTTCCAGCGGTGCTGGCGACGCGGCAACGAACTTGGCATTGGGAGTCACCACGACGGACGCGACTGCGCTTGAAATGGAGTTCCAATTTGGTGACGGAACTATCGGGGGCGACTTGTTCCTCGAGATGCGATTCGCTTCGGAAGAGTACAACGAATTGCTGGCTCGTGACGTCGTCGCTGTCCTGATCGACGGAGTGAACGTAGCTCTGGTCCCGAATACAGTCACGCCGGTTAATAGCGGTACGATCAATTCCACCACGAACTCGCTGC
>JANPLP010000986.1:0-3955 GCA_031426595.1 Planctomycetia bacterium
ACTGGATCAAAGAACAACTGCGAACCAATCGACCCTATGACCAATGGGTCTTCGACATGTTAACCGCAGAAGGGAAAATGTGGGACAACCCTGCGGTGGGCTACACCATGCGCGATACCGGCATGCCTTTGGTGCACGTCGACAATACCGTGCGTGTCTTCTTGGGGACTCAAATCGGATGTGCGCAGTGTCATGATCACCCCTTCGACAAATGGACACAAAAAGAGTTCTATGAACTGGCTGCTTTCACGCATGGTACTGCGACGCGCGATGGTGGTGGAACGCCCGCTTTTACGAACGGCAACCCAACCCAGCGTTTGCGCGATGAACTAAAAAAGAGAGATCCTGAAGCGGTTCTCAACGGCAATCTTGCGTTGCTCGTAAACGTCAATCTATTTCGAGTCTCCTTCAAGGACCGCCCCCTCAAACTGCCGCACGATTATCAATACGACAACGGCAAGCCAAATGAGCTGGTATTGCCGAAAGTTCTATGGGGCGACATACCCGCGGATGCAAAGAAAGGGACTCCTCGCCAACAGTTCGCTAAGTGGTTGACCGCGGCCGAAAACCCTCGCTTTGCCAAGACCATCGCAAATCGTTTGTGGAAGCGAGTAATGGGGGTCGCATTAATCGAGCCGGTTGACGACATTCGCGATGATTCGCCGTGTGAGAACGCCGAGCTGCTGGAGTTGCTGACTAAAGAAATGATCCGCCTGAAGTTTGATCAAAAAGAGTTTATGCGAACCTTGATGTATACCAAAACTTATCAGCGTGAAAGCAGCGACTTTGATCCCTCCCTTACTGAGTTTTACCACTACCCTGGCCCTACACTACGTCGACTGACCGCCGAGCAAGTTTGGGACTCGATCCTAACTCTCGCTATTTACAACCCCTACCCTTTCGAGTTGCCGACCACGAAAGCGTTCGGTGACGCGGTCGAACTCGATATGGCCAAGGTAACGTTGCCTGAGCTCGAGAATCACGCCAAGCAATACGAAGAAAGCGTCAGCCCAGCAGCTCGCGCTAAAGTGATGAACACGGCGGCCTATCGCAGCCAAGTTCTTGCGCGCGCGTCCGAGTTGCCCGCACCGCTTCCTCCGCAACATTTCTTACGCCAATTCGGCCAGTGCGATCGAGAAACCATCGAAGGCGACAGTACCGACCCGACGGTCCCTCAAATCTTGACCATGTTCAATGGTATGTTCACCCACATGATGCTTGAACAGGGTTCGGTGATCTACGACAGTATCCTTCGCTGCAGTACGCCGCGACAAGTTATGGACGTGGTTTTCCTAACTATTTTGTGCCGACCACCGACTGAAAAAGACCGCGACATCACGATGCGTGAAATCAGTCGAGGTGATACCGCGATGGGCTACGGCAACGTCGTCTGGGCGCTCATCAACACTCGTGAATTCTTATTCGTGCAATAAGTCGCCGGAGCAGGCTTGCCGGCAGCTCCACCAAATTAGCAATTAACGCCTGCGTACCCGTAGTAATCAAATCGAGGACCCGAATGTTTAACCAGCTAAATCTTCACCGTCGCTCATTTATGGCGGATGCGGCGACTCGCTTTCTGGGGGTTAGCTTCGCTGGGTTTGCGGCCAGCCGTGCGATTCATTCGGTCGCGCACGCCGCACAGGCGACTGCAGCAGTCGGTAAGGCGAAGAGTGTTATCTATCTTTACATGACGGGAGCGATGAGCCACCTCGATACGTTCGATCCGAAGCCGGGCGCCAAAAGCCAAGGGGAGACGAAACCAGGAAAAACTCGCGTACCCGGAATTCAAATCACCGATAAGATGCCGAAACTCTCTTACCTGATGAACGACATCGCGCTCGTGCGATCTCTAACTACGCTTACCGGAGATCATGAGCAGGGTAACTATCTCATGCATACAAGCTTCACTCAACTGAACTCGATTCGGCATCCAGCTATGGGTGCCTGGGCAGCACACGCTCTCCCAAAAAAACCGGGCAGTCTTCCCTCCAATGTTTTTATTGGTTCCGCAGCCGGCCACCCCGGGTCCGGCTTCTTACCCGCTTCCATCGCGCCCGTGCCGATTTCAAGTGCTGCGGCAGGGCTCGAAAACATCAAAAGTCCCAGCTATCTGGCTGACGACCAGTTCAAACATCGCATGTCGCTAGCCAATCAGTACGACCAGACGTTTAAGAGAGCCTACGACAGCCGGCTGATCGAAGCCTACGATCAAACCTATCGCGAAGCGGTGAAGCTGATGAGTTCACCCGAACTCAAAGTCTTCGATATCAAACAAGAGGACGAGAAGACACGAAAGCTATACGGCGAAGATGCGCTTGGACAAGGCTGCCTACTCGCTCGCCGCCTGGTGGAAGCAGGTGTACGATTCGTTGAAGTTGAGTTCGGTAGTTGGGATCATCATCAAGACATCTTCACCCGAGCACCAAAGATGGTCGAAAATCTGGACAACGCTCTTGGCGCGCTCATTCGCGATCTAAAGGAGTCCGGTCTTTTGAAGGAAACTTTGGTAGTGCTCGCCACCGAGTTCGGACGCACACCAATTATTAACGAGAATGCTGGTCGCGATCATCATCCTGGCGTTTTCTCCGGGTTGCTCTGCGGCGCAGGTATTCGTGGAGGCGCCGTTTACGGAAAATCAGACGAACTCGGTCAATCTCCAGCCGAAGACTCAGTTCAACCACCGGACTTCAATGCAACGATCGCCAAAGCGATGGGCTTGCCGCTCGAACAAGAGTTCATCGCCCCGAACGGCCGACCATTTAAGATCTGCGATAATGGCGAACCGATCACTAAACTGCTCGCTTGACTTGCACGTCCAATAAGATACCCTGCTTGCAGTTGGCGTATTTCACTGAAAGCGCCGATTCTTGCTCGCACTGCCCCAGTTGGCGGCCAGCAGTGTTGGCTCGTGCCTTTTCTTAACTTGGGTAAAAGTCATGTTCAATCAGCTTTTCCTCCGAATAGTCGCCGCGATTTCGATGCTGCTATTAGTCGCACAAGATCCGCGATTGCAGGCGCAAGATCGTGGCTTTGGAGCAGGCCAGTCTGGCAGCCAGCTAACTACCGGTCTTCTGCTCGACCAGTGGCAAGCAATCCAAGACGACCTGCGGTCCACGGTTGGCAAAGATCGTCAGCCCCAGTTCGAGTTCCAAATCCTGGTGAGACCCGAAAAGCCGAACGACACTCGGACCGCTGAAAAATTCACTGTCAAAGAACTCCCGCGTCGCATCATTCTAGTGATGGGAGGACTGCAAAGCGCAACCCCAAGCGCCCAGCAATTCGCCAGCGCCCTTGACGAATCGCTCCAACATCCACGTGACACGCGGTTGGCTGTTTTCGGATATCCAAACGATGGTTCAATTGGCACGTCTGGTACCGCCTTACGCCATCTGCTCGTTGAACTTCACGAGAAGTCGCCGGATACCAAAGTGTCCATTATCGCGCATAGCATGGGCGGCTTAGTAGCACGCTTCGCCTTCGAACCGATTCCGCCTCAAGTGAAGTGCGAAGTGCCTTGTGTTGATCAGTTGATAATGATCTGCCCTCCGAATCATGGCTCGGTGCTTGCTCAATATGCGGACGCTCTCGAGATTCCAGACGCGATCGGTAAGTTGCAAATGGGAAATCAGAATTTTACGGAAGTCGTACAATCGTTGGTCAATGACGGATTGGGCGAAGCTTGCGATGAACTCACTCCGCAATCCGAATTCTTGCGAGATTTGAATTCCCGTCCCCGCGCCAGTGGCGTGCGTTATTGCATCATTGCTGGAACCGGTGGGCCGGTCACTCCGCTCGTTCGCTTAGCCAGTACATTAGCGATCCGCGAAACGCAGGATCGGACGCGAATCAACACACTTCCAAATGCAAAAGATCTCCTCCTGCGTGCTCAAGAACTGCTGCTAAGCAATGAACTGGCGCAGGGAATGGGTGATGGCGCAGTGTCTCTTGAGTCCGC
>JANPLP010000987.1:0-2897 GCA_031426595.1 Planctomycetia bacterium
GGCCACTGCTGGACCGCCCGTCACGCAGATCAATGCCACATCGCGGTTCTTAAAAATTGCCGCCGCCGATTCGAGCGAAGGGTTGCGAATAACGCAGATCAAATTCTCGATGCCGATGTCAGCAGCGATGGCTTGGTTGAATCGTTTGACACCTTCCGCCGCTACCAATCGCCCGCTCGGATGCGGATTTACGACCAACGTATTGCCTGCAGCAATCATGTTGATGGCGTTGCCAGTGATCGTTGGCAGCGAGTGAGTTACCGGAGTAATCGCGCCGATAACACCGAAAGGCGCATGCTCGATGACTGCTAAACCGCGATCGCCACTGTAAGCTTGAGTTGTCAGGAACTCAGTGCCCGGAACGCGCTGACCCAACGTTTGCAGTTTTGCGATTTTGTGCTCGAGGCGGCCAATTTTGGTTTCATTCATTTCCATCGTGCCGAGTTCCACCGACTGATCGATGGAGATGCGACGAATATGATCGATGGCTTTCTTGCGATCAGAGATAGGGCGTTTGCGGAGTTCTTCAAACGCTTCACGAGCGGCAGCCACCGCCTGATCTGCATCGTCGAAAATGCCGAAGCGACCGCTGAACTGTGAGCCGCCAGCTTTGAGTTGACCGCTGCTTTGCACTTCCTTAATGACCTGGGTCACCAAGTTGCGGATGAGTTCTTCGTTAATTTGCATGGTTATATATTGACTGTTGGTGTTATGTGGTCAGGTTGGTTTTCAGTCTGTTCTTACTTAGCGTGCGAGACTTCAAGCTCTAACTGGCAATCGGGTTGCAACTTCAAGTTGAAAATCTAGCTAGCCAGAGCTTGAAGTCTCACACGCATATTTTCTGGGTAATATCAGCCTTCGGAGTCACTGGTCTGACGGCTGTAAACCGCTTTCTTTTCAATGTTCACCGAATCGACGATGCCAATGACGACACAATCGATGGGCAGTTTATTTGTTTCAGGGGTGAATCTCGCACTGCTACCTTGCACGATTAAAACCATATCACCCACACCCGCGCCGAGCATATCTACAGCGATAAACGTGCGACCGGTCGTAATCAGCTTTTCGCGGTCATTGGGTTCAATCCGAAACGGCTCCACGACCAGCAGCTTTTGACCCCGCATCGATTCGACTTTCTCAGTCGAAACTACCGAACCAGTAACTTTGGCTACAAACATGATCGCTAGTCCTTGAGCGCGCTGGCGGTTTGGCGAGCGACGATAAGTTCTTCGTTGGTCGGAATGATCCAGATTTGAGCTCGGCTATCGGCTGCGTCTAATCGCACTTCACCTTTTAACGAACGGTTCTTGAGATCATCCAGCGAGATTCCAAGTTCACTGAGACCATCGCAGACCACCGCGCGAATGTTCGCGCCGTTCTCGCCGATACCACCTGTAAACACGAGTGCATCCAAGCCTCCTAGCGCGACAAGCATGCTACCTAGCTGTCGCCGAATCTCCGCTACGTAAACATTCAAAGCCAACTGCGCATCGGCATTACCACTTGCAGCAGCGCTTTCGAGATCGCGTATGTCACCGCTAACGCCGCCGGACAAACCCAGCAGACCTGCTTCCGTCGAAAGCGACTTCAGCATCTCTTCCAGGTTCATTCCTGTATGCTGCATCAGCATCGGCAGACAGAACGGATCCAAGTCACCGACACGATTATTTTGTGGCAAACCCGTCTGTGGACTCATACCCATCGTGGTCGCTACACTCTTGCCAGAGTGAATGGCTGTCAAGCTGCTTGAGCCTCCCAAATGACACGAGATCACTCGCAAATCGGCTCGTCCCAATAGTTCAGCGCTACGCGTTGCGATAAACCGATGGCTCGCACCGTGAAACCCCCATTTGCGAATCGGCAACGCATCTGCCCAAGCTTTGGGAAGTGCATAGCGGCGACGAGCTTCGGGGATCGTCAGATGAAAATCGGTTTCGAACGCAGCCACCAACGGAATGTCGGGTACCGTTTCAGCCAGTTGTCGCATCGCGGCCAGGTAAGGCGGATTGTGCGCAGGCGCGACCGAGCTGACTTCTTCCATCGCAGTTAAGACCGCGTTGTCAATTCGAAAGACACCTGCCAAGCGTCCTCCATGCACGGCCTTGAAACCGATCGCTGAGATCTCCGCGGCGCTGCTTAAACACCCATGTTCAGGTTCGGTGAGTTGCTGCACGCACGCGCGAACGGCCACTCCGTGATGAGGCACGGCCATTTCCATTTCACCGCGATAGTCACCGATCTCCACATTGCAGCGACTCGAAGTCGAACCGATCCGTTCGACGCCTCCGCGCGCAAGTTGTTTTTCGGTCGACATATCAAACAAGCGATACTTAAAGCTTGTTGAGCCGAGGTTTGCGACTAGGACCTTCATCCCTGCTCCTACGTTGGGTGTTTTACCTGGTGCAACGGTTTGTTCAGTTCCAATTGCCTCAGGCGCTTCATCGCTTACGAGAAAAAAGCGGTTTCGAGCCCCTCAGCTGGCCGCGCGATCACGTGGCTGCTGATCAGTTCGCCAACTTGCGAGGCTGCGGACGCGCCTGCTTCAACGGCGGCCCGAACGCTGCCTACATCACCACTGACCACTGTCGTGACCAAGCCACCACCGATGTCGATACGCTTCACGATTTCAACGCTGGCCGCTTTGACCATTGCGTCGGTTGCTTCGATGAGCGCCAAGAGCCCCTTCGTTTCCACTAGTCCAATTGCTTTTTGCATAATGATCTTTCGTACTGATAATTGCTGTTTATTGAGTGGTTGTTTCTCGAGCCGTTAGACTTTGAGAATCTTGGACAGATCTTCGTGTGGACGAGCGATCACTTGCACGCTGACAACTTCGCCGACACGACCGGCGGCTGCAGCACCCGCATCGGTGGCCGCTTTGACGGCAGCAACATCGC
>JANPLP010000988.1:0-11039 GCA_031426595.1 Planctomycetia bacterium
GCTGCCGGCAAGTCCGGCGCAACCGTTGCACTGTAAGTAATCACGTCCGGCGAAAGCGACCACAGCGCCACTGCTAACCAACCCGCCGGCCTTCCATACATTTCCGACGCCCAGCGATAAATCGTCCAAGCACCCAACACAAAAAACGAAAGAATCATCGTCCGCGACAATCGCAGTTGCCGCGGCACATCCTCCAAGTTGTGGTGAAGCCAATTCTGCGCAAACGCATACTCATTGCGAGCATGCGGCGGAGTCAGCGAAAACCACTCCAACTTCGGATGATCGATCAGCAAAGGCAACGCCGCCAACATCCTCGGCAATGGCGGATTGACGCGATAAGCATCCATTCGCCCCGTTTCTAGATGATACAAACCCGCCGGTATATGCGCCGACTCATCGTTGCACCAACCATTCCTCCCAACCTGCGCGAACAATAGCGCAGCCACAAACAGACCCACTGCAACTCCGCTCCAAGCTCTCAAACTCAACTGCTGCACAAACGTCAACAACATAAATTGCAGATGACGCACCCCATCGCGCCACGTCCGCAAATGCGGCCTCCGATCGCGACCATCGGGCCGCAACTCGACCGGAATCTCACTGATCCTCAACCCCGCCAGCCTTGCTTTAATCACCATCTCCGTCGCAAACTCCATCCCCGTCGATTTCAGCTCCATCCGCTCATAAGCGGCCTTCGAAAACCCTCGCAACCCACAGTGAAAATCGCCAACAGGAACCCGAAACAACATCCGACCAATCCAACTCAATACAGGATTGCCGACATAACGATGCAACCATGGCATCGCACCGGAATGAATCTTTCCAGTAAACCGATTCCCCATCACCAACTCGCTGCCCGCTCGAAGTCTCTCCACAATGCGAGGCACATCCATGAAGTCATAGCTGCCATCAGCGTCCGCAAAAACAACATATCTGCCCTTCGCCGCTTCGATGCCACCTCGCAACGCGCTACCGTAACCACGCCGACTCACGTGAACCAATCTCGCCCCACACCGAACCGCAATCTCCTGCGAACCGTCCGTGCTACCATTGTCCGCAACAATGATCTCTCCAACTAAACCATGCTGCTGGAACGCTCTATAAATCATTTGAGGGCAACCCGCCAAAGTTCGCTCTTCGTTCAAACACGGAAGCACCATCGAGACCTCAATCCCTCCATACTCAGCTAATTCTTCTCGCGCTGATTCCAACAATATGCAACCCTTCACCCTACAAACGATCCGCCAGGTGCTTCACCAATGCGACAATACCCACACAATACGACACAACCAAACATACCAAAGCCAAATGCAACAATCGCTCCATCAGCTTTACCTCGCTCAATCGGTCACAAACCGCCTGCATCCCATCGGCAATCACCAGCGCAAACGGCAACACTCCAGGCAGTATGTAGATCAGCTTGATAGCCGCGAAGTCCCGATAGTTCGCTGTAAATTTAATGATAAAAGCGATATAGCCGAAACTCACCAGCCCCACCAGTAAACTCGAATATTTTGCCGACTGCGGCACACCCCAAGCTCGCCATGCAGCTAACGTACGCAGCCCCACCCTCACAAGCCCAACCAACAAAAACACCAGCGGCACTAATCCCAGCACCAAACTGAACCTGGCAATCAGCAACACCCCAGCGTCGGTTGTCAACCACGACGGCGGATACTGCTCGAACTGCGCAAAATTAGCTCGAGCATACAATTGCGTCCAAACCGATGTACGATGCAACTGCTCAATCTCAATGCCATTGGTGATTTGCGGATCGCGCAGCAAACTCATCAGCCGAAACGTCAGATAACCATCAACGATCGACTGCACACCAGGCCGACCGATACTCGTCTTCTCCCAGACATACAACGGCTGGTCACGTCCCATGTTGGCGTAATTGTCATAGTGATCGAAGTCATACCCAGCTAACGCGATCGAACCCCAACTGTTTATTGCAGTGACAACATACAAACGCAAAAATAAACGACTCCGCTGCTTGGACTCATCGAGCAATCCGCGGACGAGAAATAGTATCACCATCGCAATCGCCACCACCCAAGTCGTCCCCTTGGTCATCAGAGCGCACGAAAGCACCAACTGGGTCAACACCACCAACCCCATCGTCGGCGCCGATAACAATCGCAGCGTCAAAAAAACGGCCGCAGTCGCAAACAAAATCGCGAAACTATCATTCGATAGCTGGCCATTAATTGCGATCAACCGCGGGTTCAAAGCCACCAAGGCAAAGGTCCACAACCGCCATTTTGCATTCAGTTGCGAAGCCCCAAGTGCAATCCATACCAACCCAAGCGTCAGCAGACCCGCAGCCGAGTTCATCATCTGCCCAGCCACAATCCGCGACTCTTCCGAGGTCAAATTCAGCCCACCGACCAGCCCAGCGCATACATAATAAAACAACTTCGGATGAAAGCACTCGTGGCAATCCGCCATCGTCAAGCCAGTTTGCCCCTCCAAAATCAATTTCACCACTTCATAATGATTGTCATTCGCCTCGCGATTAAAGACAGCCAGCGAAACACGAAGCCCCGCTGCCAATACAAACACCAACGCGACCAACCACCAATAAAAGCGAGACACCCGCGCGGAATTATTATCAGTTTGCATTGAACCCATCTTTTCCTCTGTGAACCGAACGCGCTAGCGTCGGGCCGCCCCAGCCTCACCGCTCGCGCTACCATCGGGCCGCACCAGCCTCACCGCTCGCGCTACCATCGGGCCTGTGAACCGTACGCGCTAGCGTCGGGCCTGTGAACCGCTCGCGCTACCATCGGGCCCGTGAACCGTACGCGCTAGCGTCGGGCCGCACCAGCCTCACCGCTTGCGCTAGCGTCTGGCCGAAACCGCCCGCCGCGCTCCCCTCCCCCAGTTGCGCGGCGACACCAACGATCCCGCGCATAACAAAATCATTCCCCCTTCGAACCTTTCCTCTTCGATCGCCCGACGCTAGCGCGTTTCGGTTCACCTCATGCGCCGTCAGCCCGCTTCGGCCCATTCCTTCTAAACTAAGGCGCTTCAAGCGACTTGCGAAACTGAGCTTCAGTCACATATGCATAACACGCTTCAATCTCTTCATCCGTATCCAGAATCTCAACATCGCCCAGCCGAGCCCATGTCCGTGAAACGTTGAGCGGTTGTGCTTGACGGCGCAACTCGGATGTACAATTCGCCTTCAACTGATTGCGAGTTATGTCCGGCACGGTATCGGATATGACAATCACATGAACATGATTCGTGCGAGCCGCAACTGCGATCAACGTCCATCCCCGATGTTCGCAATGCTTCCGACATGCCTCTTCAACAACACTACGGTCATGCAGTTCCAATAGCACTGCCTCACCTCGCATTTTCTTTCGACACCATTCCTCTAATTGCGGACTCGGAATTTGATACCCATAACCTCTTTTTCGCCAACCGCGAGCATCCCCTGGCAGCCAAGTACCATACGTCACCCAAGTAATGAAATAACATTTAACATCATTCATCATAACGCTCCCTACCCCGTGAACCGCTCGCGCTACCATCGGGCCTGTGAACCGTACGCGCTAGCGTCGGGCCTGCCTCCCTGTGAACCGTACGCGCTAGCGTCGGGCCGCCCCAATTCGCCCGCACCGCGTCGAACCCCGCTCCTTCGATCGCCCGACGCTAGCGCGTACGGCTCACCCAATACATCCAATCACCGCGGATCATACAAACCCATAATGGTCTTCAAAAACTCAACGACCAGCTTCACACGATGCCGCATACCAACAATCTTCGTCGGCGTCGGCCCGGACTTCGGATAAACTCGCGACACCGGAATCTCCACAATCTTAAACCCCAACAGCGGCGCTCGGTAATTCAAATAGAACTGAAAATTAAAACTGCTCAACTCATCCCGCAACAAAGCCAACCGCGCATCAGTCAGCAACCCGCGACTCAGCCCCTTAAACCCATTCGTAGGATCCGTAAACCGAAACCCCGACGCGAAACTGATCAGAGGCGCAATGAACCAACGAATCCCCAAATAACGATCCAGTGGCGTATTCTCACACAGCCCACCCGCAATAAACCGCGACCCCTGTACAAAATCGAACCCTTCATCCAGCAATTCCACAAACCGTGCAGTCGCTTCAATTCCATCTTTCCCATTCCCATCGATCGTGATCACCCCTTCATAACCCTGCTCCAGCGCATAACGAATCCCAAGCCGCAGCGCCGCCCCAAGCCCCCGCTCACTAGTCACCAACAAACTCCTCACACCCAGACTTGCCAAACGCTCCAACTCCGTAGAACCGTCCTGGCTACCACCGTCCGACAAGATCACATCCGCCGGACACTGCGCTGCTTGCATGCGCGCCAATTGCGCTAAGATCGTCTCCCCTTCATTCAGCACCGGAATCAGCACTGCATACTTAGTGATACGCGAACGTAACTCAACAACACTGCTTACACAACTTACTGTCGCAGCATCGCTATTCACTCGGGCACCCCTTCAACCTCGCCGCCGCTGCGAGTGCACAGTCCGCGATAAAGCAAGTGGTCCGTGGACTGACTGACGAAACGCACCGAACCGTCAGCGATCGCAAATTGAGCCCCGCCTGGATGATTGCTACGGAACGTGGTTACATTCAACCACTCCAGCGGCGCAGGCGGATTCGGCTTGTAATTAATCGGACCATGGCACGAGCAATAATCTCCATTGGCATAGTAAGCCGCTGACGAACCGTTGTGCAGCACCACATCCTCGCCAATCATCAACGTATTGCTCAGCCCATCCGTAATCAACGCGAACCGCTTCGGCTCCTGATACGTCACTCGGAAGAACAGCCCATTGCACCCGCCGTTCTCCAAGCAACGTGGCAAAGTCCCTTCGTGAATACTATGTTCATTGATCCTGTTATCCCCCAACACCCCTTTGTAATTCGTCCCCGCCACGGCGACACCGATCAACTGATGCTGCTGAGTGATCAACTCCTGACTCGAACCATCCGACGGACACGTCAGCACCGACAACTTCGTCTGCATTAGCGGGAGCGCCGCGGGACTATTCAACCCGCCACCCGAAAAGAAATCGCCCTTGAAGTGCGGCTGGAACGCAGCATACAGATTCGCCTGCTCCAGTTGCGGCAGGACGCTCACGATCCAGCCCTTACCATTGCGCTCCCTCGCATACCTCGGCCCTTGCTGCCAAGGCCCAACGCTAATCGGCAACATCCGATAAGCGTCATGATAGTGATGCACCGCCAACCCCAACTGCCGCACATTATTGGAACACTGCAACCGCCGAGCCGCATCCCGTGCCATCTGAACCGCCGGAAGCAATAGGCCAACCAGCAGCCCAACGATCGAAATCACGACTAGTACTTCAACCAGCGTGAAGCCTCCAGATCGCCGGTGACTACGGTGTAAACGTAAGTCAAAAATGCTCACTTCTGTTCACCTACGACGCAAGCGGTATAAAATAAGCGCGACGACGAAAGTTAGGAACAGCAGCGCCCCCCACAACTGATAGTTTGCAATCGCATTCCTGCTTCGACGTGCTGACTGCATCCGCTTCTCATCTGAACTCCATGCAATCGCCTCTTCATTTGAACGAAACACACGTGTAGGCGCTCCATTTCCCCAGATCCCATATTTGCCCGTTTCTTCGTCAAAATAGGGTAATCCTTCGGGAAACTTAACTTCCAAGTCATTACCGAGCTTGTTAATTGCCTTAACTTTCAGTTGCGTTCGAACATCGATTGATTGTCCCACTTCACGGCTTTTGCAAAGAACCTGCGCTGGGAATTCAATTCCGTCACAATCCTGGTAGCTCACGACCTCTCGGTCGACCGTAGCCTCTCCGAAAACCGAAATGTACCGATCAATAAAAAATTGCTTTTCAGGTTTGAGCCATACTGTAAGCCTCGCCTCGCTGCTCACTAAATCGATAACAAAGCAATTTTTAGTCTCCGCCGACGGCGTCGCCTCAAGCGCAACTGTGTTTGCAAGATCGGCGAACTGCCAAAGACGCGACGTTTTTCCAATGCCAACCGGCAAGTCGATCATCGCGTCAACGACTCTTGGAAATGGCTCCGAGCGGCGTGGACCGATCGTACCAGATGCCGGCGAATCAATTGGCAGTTGGCCGTTCAGTAATCGTCCATCGAAATGTTGCATGCTCATGAATCGCTTGCAGTTTGACGAA
Organism: Planctomycetia bacterium; assembly: GCA_031426595.1. Taxonomy (GTDB): domain Bacteria; phylum Planctomycetota; class Planctomycetia; order Pirellulales; family Pirellulaceae; genus Aureliella. The sequence goes on from JANPLP010000988.1 coordinate 6,188, forward strand.
TCACGATTCCCAGTTGTGAATTCTCTCCTAGAGAACTCACCGTCAAACCTGGAGACAACTTGCGTCCTTTTAATTAGCGCGTTCCGGCTGATCATCAACCCGAATGACTCAGGTGCACGTGCTTAGAAAACTCGATTTGCAGTTATCGAACATTTACTTCACCCATCGCGTGAACTTCCTTGTGCGAGATTGTGTGTTCTCAAATGGATGGTCGAGTGCGGTTATTCGCGGGCGATCGCGAGGTCTCTTACAGCACCAATCGTAGCCAGCCCAAGTCTCCAACCCAGGCCAAAAGCCAGCCGCCTCACATCCCTGGCGTGGCAAAGCGGGAAGCATCACTAGCGGTTCTGCGGCCCCCGCCTAGCCGATTGAAGCTTTGGGAGCTGTGTCGCTGCGCTCCGGTCGCTACGCAAGACAGCTCCCAAAGCCTATCTTAGACCGCTTTCCCCGGGGACATTTCTAATGAACGCTACAAGGGGACATTTCTAATGGCGCACAACATGTAGAGATTTTCCGCCGAATGCTTCTGCCATCAAATGGTTGTAAAACTTGGTGCTCTGAACTACTGAGCGTAGTCTATACAATGGCACTTTCAATCCTATCTACCACCAAGCATGCACGTTCTAGGCAACACCGAAGGTCATCTGCGGCAAACGACCTCTTACGGGATTATGGGCTCTCGTTGCGACGCAATTGTGGTAACTGCTCAGTGAGCTCATCGCCGCCGCGACTGGTCTCCAGTGCCTCATCCGCGCTTTCGGGGTCCACTGCTCTACAACTCTCCGTCAAGCGATCGATGAGATCGTCCAACTGGTCTTCCCATTGCTCGGGCTCTGTCTCAGCCGGCGGGATCGATGCCATCTCATCTAACAACAAGATTAACCGGAGAATGTGACGAAAGATGATTCCCTCATGCTTCTGCAAGCCTCTCGCCAGAATGTATTTGTTAAAGTTGCCGCCAAACTCAAGCAACTCGCCCGCGATGTGGACCGGTTGAGTGAAGACGTCATGCACTTTGGGGAAATCGTAGTTAAATAACCGTCGCAGTTTCTCGCCGATGGAGATCTGATAAACGGGCGGCTCATCAAACAAGCCACGCTTCGGCGGTTCATCTTCTTCGCTTCGTTGCTTGCCAACCAATTCTTCCTGCGTTGCCAAACCCAGCTCGAGCAATCGGCCATCAAGTCGCAGCATGGCGAGCGGGCCCGCGGGCATTTCATCCAGCTTGGGCACGCGCACATGCCTCGCAACCGTCGCTGGTAGATCGAGCGCACTCTCCAGTGCAAGCAGTCGCTCGGTTTGATCCGCGATCGCTAAGTGCCCCGCTAAAAACACTCCGTACAGCGGATTGATGCTTCGCAATCGGACCAGCAATTCAAGTCGCTCGGTGGGGTGAGCGAACTGCGGTCGATAGTCCTTCAATTCGTAGCCGCGACTAGCCGCTTCCGAAGCATTGTCAGTCGCAGCAGATTTCTCTGGTGCAACTTCTTGTGCAGCGGCAACCAGCTTGCCAAGGCCCGCCGACTCGAGCAATCCGCCGCTTCCAAATCCAGAACTCGCAGGACCTCTGCTGCCAACCCCTTTTTTCAGCGCTGCCAGGGGATCCACTTTCGGTGGCGGTGGCGGCGGGCCAATTTTGGCAGGCTGCGGTTTGGGCTCCAACTGCACATAGCCCGCCGTCCACAACGTGATCAACATTTGGTTTAAATGTTTTTGTGCAGTCTCAATTTGCCCGCTATCAAGCAAGCGGCGACCAACCATATCTCGAAAAGGTTGAACCTCAGGCGATTTTAAAAGCATGTAAGCTAACAAACGCCACGGCAATTGGCCGCGACTCGCTAGGTTAGCCGCCGCTCCGGCGCGCAGTTTTTCAAATTGCTCCTGCGTCCAATAAGTTTCACCCTCGCGTCGCTTGGGCATCTTCTTTTTCATCGCCTTCTTGGCTTTGAGCAGCCCCGGATCCTTGGTGTCTTCCGGTATCGAATCGTACTTCTCGCGCCAACGTAGCAGCTTCACATCATCTTCATGCGCGAGCGCATACACGAAACCCTCGCGATCGAATTGCGGCCGCCCTGCCCTACCGAAAATCTGCTGCGCGGTACTAATCTCAATCGGCTTGCGTTTGTCGCGAGGACCTTTAAGAATTGTGGGCAAGACTACAGAGCGTGCCGGCAAGTTAATTCCCGCTGACAACGTCTCAGTGCATACCGTAATGCTAAGCAACTTGCGCTGAAAGAAGTCTTCCACCACGCGACGGTACTTGGGCAGCACTCCAGCATGATGCACCCCAACGCCCCGCTGCAACAACTGTTTTAATTTTGGACCAGCACCTTCTGACCAATCGTACTTTTCCAGTTCATCGCTGAGCGCCGCTTGCTGAGTCTTATCGACGACCTTCTTACCCTTTAGCAATTCTGCCACTTGCCAGCACTCATCGCGATTGAAGCAGAAGATCAACGCCGGCGTTCGCCGCGCAACCACATCCCCTTCAACCATCTTCTCGACCCATTCGTCGAGCATAAAGTCGTCGACCCATTGAAAACTAAGCGGTACTTTTCGTTCAGTGCTTTGAACTAACTGCAAATTGCGATTGCAGGTCCGAGTCATCCAACTGGTAAAGTCGTAGCTGTTGCCAACCGTCGCACTCAACAACAACGTGCGCACATGCGCCGGCAACATGCCGAGCGTCAACTCCCAAACGATCCCACGCTCTGGGTCATTAAAACTATGAAACTCGTCCATGACTACCGACGACACATTCGCAAAGTCAAACGACTCAGGAGTGAGCAAGCGATTGAGCAGAATTTCGGCGACCACCACTAAGATCGGCGCGTTCGCATTGACTTTGCGATTGCCTGTGACCAAGCCAACCGTCGATTCCGGAAACCCCCAACGCACAACGGACTGACGCAGTTCGCTGAGTTTCTGGTCGGTAAGCGCGATCAGGGGCGTGGTGTAATACGCTTGTTTGCCAGTTCGCAGCGCTTCGTAAATGGCCGCTTCAGCAATCAGTGTTTTACCAGTCCCAGTCGGCGCGCATACCAGCACTCCTTGCTTGGCAGTGAACCATGCCAGCAAAGCCTCTTCTTGAACCGGATAAGGCGCGAAGGGAAGCCGTTCGAAATACTCAGCTGCCACCGTGTCACGGGACAAGTCAGGTTGTACGCCAGTCATGAAGAACCAATTTATCGGAAGAAAATGCGACAAGTTTGTAAGTCTGGCATTGTGGCACATGCCAGCCGGTTGCGTCCAGGTAGCTGCAAATCGTTTTGCCTCAATGCGTTGCGACAATCATGGTTTATTGTCAAAATTCGGCTCGGCGTTTGCTCACTTTTCGTACGAACCGTGACTTCAACTCATTGAGTAAAGTCATCGCACTTCGAAATCAACTCATGGAGGGTATTACGATGGCAAAACGAGCACGACGCAAACAATCGACTGTCATTGGGACATTGGCACTAGAGCTCAGCGCGCTGGCGGGCATCCTAGGTATCGCACAGCCAGCAGTTCGAAACAATGTCTGGTCGCTGGTGAGTCCACCCACTTCTCAAGGGGCCCCGCTGGCACCTATGTCCAACGTCCCCGCACTTCCCCACGCCCCAATCGCCCACACAGCCAGTGTCGCTCCGAACGCTGGATTACCTGCGGGCGTCTATGCGACTGAACAGCCACCGAGTTTTTATTCTCCCACTTACACTGCGCAAGCCGTTCTGCCACAACACGCGCCGCCACGACCGTTGTGGCGAGCCTCCGCTTTTAATCCGATGGGCGGCTATCAGTAAGCGGACCTCACAACGCCTCATATGGCATCCGTCAGCGCCAACACCCCTCACCGCGATGAAGCCCTGATCGTAAACTAGCAACCACACCCGCTTTCGGTTATCAGGGCAACAAGCGACAATTCTGGATTGGGCTCGAACTCTTTAGCGAATGCATTTGGCCGCGATCCACTTGAGGGAAACACATCATGCAAAAGGTCAAGCTCTTCAAGAGCATCGAAAGTGAACTACTCAACATGGAACAGGAGATAAACGACTGGATTCAAGCCAACGGGGCTCGGCTCATTTCCGTGACCGGCAATATTGCTCCGCAAACCGGCAGCGGCGCAGGAGCTCCACTGGGATCATTCAGCGCATCAGATGTTCTCATTGTGATTATGTATGAGGACGGCAATGCCCGCTGATGCAGCCTGTCGAGTCTTGTTGTTTGGGGCGCATCCTGATGATGCCGAGATTTTTGCGGGTGGACTACTGGTTCGTCATCGCGCGCTCGGATCCGCAGTGCGCATGATTTCAGTCACCGATGGTCGTAGTGGGCATCACTGCACACCGCCCTCCGAACTGGTACCGCTACGTCGCGAAGAAGCTCGACTTTCCGGTGCGACTATTGGGGCTGAGTATGTCACGTGGGATTTTCCAGACGGCTCACTGCAACCCGATCTGAACGTACGCTCAGCCATCATACGTGAGATTCGAACGTTCAAGCCCGACTTGGTGCTCACCCATCGGCCTAACGATTACCATCCCGATCATCGCGCCGTAGGCCAAGCCTTGCAAGATGCTTCGTATATGGTCACGGTACCCCACGTCTGTCCTGAGGTTCCTGCCTTGCGATTTGATCCTGTAATTGCTTACATGAGCGACTTATTTACTCGCCCGAATCCACTGCGAGCTGATGTGATCCTCGATATCGCGGACGAATTTGAGACCGTCGTGCGGATGGCGGCTTGTCATCGCTCACAGTTTTTCGAATGGCTCCCCTACCATGACGGTCTACTCGATACCGTCCCGACAACAGAAGAAGCTCGCTTGAAGTGGCTGACAACTTGGCTAGAGGGATTCATCGGTCGCCG
>JANPLP010000989.1:0-6195 GCA_031426595.1 Planctomycetia bacterium
CGCGACTTCCGACTCACCGACGTCCACGGCCGTATCGTGAAAGAACTCCTTAGCTAAGCTTGCCGAAGTGCATCGACAATCTTAAGCCGAATGGCGCGAACCGCAGGGAAGAGGCCGCCGAGCAATCCCATGGCCAGCGCCATCAGTACACCGCGCGCAAGTATCCAGGGGCCGAAGCGAAATGAGAAAGTAATCTCACTAAACGTCGCCCAATTCGCTGTTCCAGTCGAGATGCCATTGAACGGCAGAGTTGCCAAGCAACCCAGTAGGCCACCCAACAAGCACAACAGCGTCGACTCGATCAAGAATGAAAGCAGAATACTCGAGCGACTGAAGCCAATCGCGCGCAGAGTTCCGATCTCTCGACCTCGACTCGCAACCGCAGCGTACATCGTGTTCGCAGCCGCAAACATGGCTCCAAAAGTTAGAAATGCGCCGATCACATAACCTATAAAACGAATCGCTAGCGACGCGCTCATCTGGCTCTCAAAGTAAGCCGCTTCGGTGATCGCTTTCAGTTTGAACCGCTCCTCCTCGGCTAACGATTCGATCAGCTTATCGCGGCTCGCCAAGTCCTGAGCTCGAAAGTTAATCACGGAAATAGCACCTTGCACTCGACGAGCTCCAGTCAAGTCACTTAAATCGGTCCATACCTCAGACTCCGCCGCACTTCCACCCGCTTCGAAATAACCGACCACTGCAAAGTCGACTTTGTTAATCTCTAGTTTTTCACCGATCGCAAGATTTTCAAAGCGCGCCGCCATCTGACGACTGGCGATGATCTCGTTGACGCCTGGCTGGATGTCACGTCCTTCGATGATTCGAAAGCCGGGGCGCAGTTCGCGAGCCACCGGTTCGACGCCACGAACAATCAAATTCGTCGTGCCGCCATTGTTGCGGCGAGGTTTGGTAAAGATCGTCACGAACTCAGTGGAGCAAAGCGGCTGCCCGTCCGAGCCTTTCGCAATTCCTTCTAAGGTGGCGATCTCCCGAGCCGTGTTGGCTTCAATGGCACTGGACGTCTCCGCGTCGCTCCCCTTCCGCATGACGATTACATCTAACGCATCGCCGCTGATTCGGAGCGCGTGCTCCAAACCATCGGTCATCCCAAAAGTTAACACGGTCGCCCAAACAACCCAGCCAGTCGCCACTACGGTCATCAGTGTGGTGACCCAACGCACTCGCAAGTTGCGAATGTTGTACTTGATAGGAATCATGTTGAAGACTTTTCAAAGTTGCAAAGCACCAGATCAAACCACTCGCCGCAAACCATCGATCACTGACATTTGAGCGGCTCGAATTGCCGGCACAATTCCGCTGACAAACCCAATCATGGCAGCGATTAGCAACAGGACGAGCAACCATGGACCTGCCATATCGAAAATTGAAAACGGAAAGAACTGAGCACTAATCGAATGCAACCCTTGCAAGCACATGCATCCGATCCCTACGCCTAGCAAACCGCCGAGCAATGCGATCCAGCACGATTCGCCGAGCACCATCCAGAGCACACGCAATTTTGAAAAACCGATCGCTTTGAGCACAGCCACCTCTGTCGTGCGCTCGCGCATGGACATCGCCATCGCGGTCGCCGCGACCAGCGTCAGCGAAAACACCACCGCCAAACCGATGATCAAAATGAATACCTGGATGTTGCCAACCATATCCGTAAACATTTGCGCGAATGCCGATTCCGTTTGTGTGCGAGTCGGATTTTCCGAGCTGGCAAAACGTTCGTCTATCGCTTTGCAAACCGTAGCCATGGCAGCGGGATCGTTTGTCTTTGCAAAAACGGTCCCTGCGTTCCCAGCCCCCGTGCCCCCTTGCGCTTGCAAGCTCTCATCCAAGATTTTCCAATCAAACCATAGTGAGTCGGTGCTTTGAGGCGCTTCGAAGGTGCCTACCAATGTTAGATCAAGGTCGATCCTATAGAAGGTTCCCTTCAGCGGAATACGCTCTCCGATCTGCCACTTCATGCGTTCCGCCAACCGACGATCGGCAACGCAGGCTTGGCGATCATCCTGAAACGCTTTCAACTGATCGGCGGCAATCTCATACTCGGGCCAAACGTTGAACACTTCCTTCGGATCGGTGGCAAATTGGGCGAACGCCATCTGCTGATCTTTATACATGCCTCCGAACCACGAATACGGAACCGCCGCGCGCACGTCGCTCATCCCTCGCACTCGATCGACATATGCAATAGGGACTTCACCAGCAAAGCCCATGGTGCTCATCACGACTATGCGATGGTGCTTGGACGCTTCGATGCCCCACTGGTCTTGCATCGCCATGTAACCATGCAAGATCGTCATCAATGCAAGACTGAAACCTACTGATAGGATCGTTAGCGAAGAACGCAACTTGTTGCGCATGACATTTCGCCAAATGTAGAGCAAGGTCTTCACGCTGTTGCTCCTGAGTAAATGGCGTTGGGAGAATCGCCCACCAGCACACCCTTCTCCAAATGCAAGATGCGTTTGGATCTCGCTGCGGCGTTCGGATCGTGAGTAACCATGATGATTGTCTTCTGGAACTCTTCGTTCAGTCGCCGCATCAGCTCTAGGATTTCACCTCCCGATTTCGCATCCAAGTCCCCCGTCGGTTCATCCGCCACAATCAGTGTCGGGTCAGTAGCAATCGCGCGTGCGATGGAAACTCGCTGCTCTTGACCGCCGGAAAGTTGGCGTGGGAAGTGATCCATCCTATCGCCCAAGCCGACCACATCTAAAGCTGCTTTGACATGCTCGTCACGCTGTCGACGGTTCAAATTCGTCAAAGTCAGCGGTAGCTCAACATTTTCGTAAGCGGTCAACACAGGAATTAAGTTGTAAAGCTGAAAGATGAAGCCGATATGCTGCGAACGCCAACGCGACAGCGCACCTTCAGAAGCCGCCCCAAGATCGGTCCCGCATACGATCACGGAACCCGAAGTTGGCCGATCCAACCCTGCGACTAAGTTCAGCAACGTCGACTTTCCAGAACCCGATGGTCCCATCAATGCCATGTAGTCGCCGCGATCAAGCGTCAGATTGATGCCTGACAAAACGGGAATCACAAACTGATCCCGCTTAAATTCTTTGGTCACGTTCTGAATTTGAACGATTGGACCTTCGTTGGTCGAAGTACTCAAGAAAGCCACTCCCCATAAATGTGTGCGGTCATTTGTGCACTCTTTTCTAAATTAATAGCAGGTTTACTCAGCAATCCTAACCGCTTGATTCTCGGTGAGAGCGGGTGGATTCGCGATCACCCGCTCATCGCCGCTCAAGCCGCTTATGATTTCAATTCGGCTCTCTTTACGCGCTCCGGTGGTTACGCGTTTGCGCTGTGCATGCGTTTTGTCGTCTACAACCCACACGAACTCTCCTTGATCGTCCTTCTGGACTGCATCCGCGGGGCAGAATGTTCGTGGCGCCTCGCTCACCTTTTCGCTGGCCTGCTGATCCGGCAGAAAATAGACAGTCGCGCTCATGTCAGGGAATAGACGACTATCGACATCCTTGATGGTAACTTTGACTTTGATCGTTGCGCGAGCACGATCGCCCATCGGGATAACCTTCCGTACCACGCCTTGATAACGTCGGTCTGGAACGGCATCGACCGCAACTTCGGCAGGTTGCCCTGAGGAAACACGGCTGATGTAATCTTCCTTCACGTCGCAGTCCACTTCCAGGTTGTCCAAGTCGGCGATCGTTACCGCGGACCCGCGTCCCGACGCTTCGCCCATCCCGCCTGGCAAGATCGATTCCCCTACTTCAGCATCCTTCGAGATAACCGTTCCATCGAAAGGAGCTCGAATGAACATGTTTTCTTTCAGTTGCTCAGCTTCGCGCAGTCGGGCTTCTGATAACTGCACATCGGCTTTCATCGATTGCAAACGAGCCACCGCGCTGTCGTACTGAAAGCGAGCTTGATCGTGTTCTGTGTCCGATATGCTGCGCGATGCTAACAGACTTTTGGCTCGTTCGAATTCGCGTTTGTTCTGAGCGATCAAGACGTTCTGCTCATCGATAGCTGCTTTCGCCCGCGCGACGCTGGCTTGGGTGGCTGCCAGCGAGGCATCGAGATCCGCATGCTCTAAGATAGCCAGCACTTCGTCTTTCTTGACGCGACTTCCTTCTTCGACCGTCACTTCTTGAATACGGCCAGGAGCACGAGCGCCAATTTTGGCTTGGCGTCGCGATTCCAAATAACCCGTTGCGACGACCGTTGCATCCGCTGATCGCCCCGATTCGATCGCTGGACGAACTATTCGAACTTCGGGTCGATTCTTGATAGCATCTGGAATCGCCAGCCAATCTCCGGACGGAGTGCCGGCGGCTCCCAGCCACCCAGCCTTCACGGCTCCGAAATAGCCCCCGCCCGCGATCAACAACAAGATGAACAGCCAGCCAATAATTCGCACCGCTCCGCCGCTTGGGCGACGATTTTGATTGGATCGGTCGATTCGCAGAGTTGCGAGCGCATCGTGGGGCGCTGAGGATGGACCAGTTTGCATATTCAGTTTTTTCCAAGGGCACGGACGGATCGCAACCATTCTAACAAGCGCACGAAAACTTTTCCTCGATTTAAAAGGGCTGGGATTTCGGTCAAGCGATTCGTTTTCGCGAGGGATGGGGAAAAAGTAGCGTCGCGCCGACCAAAAGCACGACATATTTTGCCATTGACCGCACCTGAGGCTATGCCGTCGAGGGCACGCATCCAGTGCGTAACGGCCGTGAATTTCGTGGATAAAACCCCCAATGCAAGCTTGACCTGATTTAAGCGACCTTTGCCGCGCGAGGTCTTTTGCCGCGCTAGCCGCGTGCCAGCGCACTCACGTGAATCTCAGAATCTGAGCTTGATACTGCAACGAGGCTGGGGCCGGATTGAGCCGTGATCAGCGGACTTTATTCAATGTAGTAAAAGAGGTCCTAGGTCCAGCCGTAAAACTTCGTTCGGACTGGTGCTTTGTCCAGACTTAATTTTAGAGTTGATTGTATTTGGGTGGCACGCCCTGAGGCTTTGCGAAGGGGGTGATTTGAGCGACATTGGACACCCCCTTCCCAGAGCCTCAGAGCGTGCCACCCTAAAATTTAATCTGGACAAAGCACCAGTCACCTGCCAGTAGCCACTCGCAACCTGGGTAATCCAGGCAAGAGTTGGCGCATGTAGCGGAAGTTCTGCAAATTCCGCCCTTGTCGGTTCGATCACAGAGGTAAGGTTTAACGAGTCCAGTCTACCGTCGCTTGATCAGTAATAGCGATAGAAGCCCGCGACAAACCAGCCGCTAGGATCCGCGAAAGGTACAACGCATGAAAAAAATGCAGTTCAAAATCGGTCTGCTCACCGCTTGCCTCATCAGTGCCAACTCAGCCTTTTGCGATATCGCTAGCGCACAGAGCGCCGGGGCCGAATCGTCCGGCTCGGCGTCCTGCAAGTGCTCGAAGAAACACTGCGACGATTCAGGCTTACTGGAAGTCATCAACTCAGCCGCCAGCAATTTCGAAGCGGGTTTGGCGAGCATGATTCCGGAAGGTCAAAAGCGCAAGCCGAAGCCAACTTGCCAATGCGCTGAATGCTCAGGAACCGCCAATAGCTCCTCGCATTCTATCCCAATCGCGCCACCGCTGGTACATGAAAAAGCGCATGGACAAAGTCAGGCTCCTCACACGCAAACTCCTCACACACACGCTCCTCAATCGACACCCGTGCCGAATCCTATACACACACGGGGGCCGGCAACAGTTCCCTCGCCCATACCAGCACCCGTTCCGGAAACGGAGGACAACCCGTTCCGAGACGACACCACCGGCACTCACCGCCCCGTACCCTCACTACCAGCCAGTCTGCGGCGTCCCAGCAGCGACAAAGCTATTGAATACGATCCGCAAGCCCGTTCGCTGAAACCGATGCGCCCGATTGTGGGCTCCCACGCCGCCAGCAAGTCGGTCTCGGACTTGCCATATGCTTTAGCCACTACCCGTTCCACACGTCGCGCTACGCAGTCAGCCACGGGTCGCACATTCACTGATCGCGATGCGTCAAACCAACTGCGAAGTGAATTCGCTAGCGGTACAGATGAACAATCGAATGCGTTGGCTGCAACTCACTTGGAGCACACCGCACCAGCAGTCGTTCCCGCTTCGATCTCAATTCCGCTGCGGAACTTGCGTCAGGATCAACCATCAACCGAAAACGCTGGTTCGATTC
>JANPLP010000990.1:0-3210 GCA_031426595.1 Planctomycetia bacterium
AAGCCGCGGTGATTGTCGTTGATCGCTCCCGCTAAAATTTCACTGGCACTAGCACTCTCATGGTCGATCAGAAGAATCAATGGCACCTGCCAAGTACCACTACGGTTGGCGGTGTAGTTTTGATTCTCAATGCCGTTCTTACCACGGGTGCTAACGATCCCACCTTCTTGTATGAATCGATCCGCCACTGCCACCGCCGCATCCAGCCATCCGCCCGGATTGCCTCGGAGATCAATGATCAGATTCTGCATCCCCTGCCGATGCAAACTCCATAAGGCTTCGTCCAGTTCACTCGCAGTTGTTTTTTGAAAACTGCTTATCTTCAAGTAAGCGATCCCAGCTGCGGTATCAAGCAAGCTCGTATTCTCGATACTTGGAACTTCAACGCGTCGCCGCGCAACCACGCGTTCAAACGTTGCTCCTTCACGAGCAATCAACAACCTCACATGACTACGCTCTGGTCCTCGCAACAAGTCCGCCGCGCGTTCCGCGCCCACTTCCTCGCATCGCGCCGAACCGATCTCGACAATCGCATCACCAGGTTGCAGTCCCGCTTCCATCGCTGGTCCGTTCGGAATCACACTTAGAACATGCAGCGGAACTTCATGAGGTTTCAGAGCGATCCCCAAACCGACAAAGTTACCTTCGATCTGAGATTCAACTTCATTCAGTTCGGTCGTCGACAAGAAGGACGAATATGGGTCCAGCAATCCAACCGCGCCGAACACAAACTGCATTACGGTAATCGTGGGATTCAATCCAATTTGCTTCTCAGCCGTAGCGGCCGCGCTCGCAACAATCGCGCGAGCGTCAAAACGATTGTTCACCGGTCGAGCCAATGTTAACCGATGAATGTTGGTGCGAAATTGCTCAATCGCCTGAGGACTCTGACCCGACAAAAACGCATCGACAAATTTCGGCTCTGTTAAAGCTACCTCTAAGTAAGCAGTCCCACCGCGCACCAACTGAGTCATCTCGAGCGGATCAACGTAACTCATCTCCAACCGTGCTAAGACTTCTGAATAGAGCTCAAGCACGTCCTGTACGGTCGCTTGCTTCAAATTGTCGTGCATGGCCACGTCCAAGCACCGCCGCAATACATCGTAATGCAATCGCGAAATCAACAGCCTCCGCTTCAACTCAGCATGGTCCGGAAATCTACGCGAAGCTGCCTCGTAATGCTGAATTGCCTCTAGCCAACGTTGATTCTGCTCGTGCTCAATACCCGTCCGCAATTGCGCATCCGCCACATCGCTAACAATGGGTGACGCATGGACAGGAGCCTGCTGAGCGTAGAGTGCGGAACCAAAACCGACAACTACGACACAGCATATTAAGTGGATGCATTCGCGGAGGGAGAATCTCATTGGCTGTTTCCGAGGAGTTGACGTCGTGCACCATGGAAAAGCGAAAGTACTCTTCAAGCCCGCCGCTGGACGCCGTTTCGCGCACCCCCTCAGCAGTACTTGAGCACACTCGCTACCGGGCAAATAACCTCGAAGCACATCGTCCGCTGGAAGGATTCTTCAAACCATCCATGTCGGCTTAAATAGACGTGCTGCCATCCATGCACGAAGTCGGCCCGTGGAAATATAGGTCACAAAACCGCCTCGTCAAAGAAAGACTGGATAATTTCCAGCCTCGCATCCCTCCCCAGCGTCACACCCGACATACCAAGTGCTCAGCGTAACGATTAGTCACATTGTGCCGCGCGTTTGCTCGACACACAAATGACCGCTCTGCTAACAGGGTAAACAATTGACACGAGCAGCCCGCACCTAATCTGCTCAACAACACCAAGCAGCTTGGCTGGGCATTTTCGTAGATCAGCGTACGCAGCAATTCATTCCATCCGCTCGCCACGCATCCCGCGTAAGAAACGAATCCACCCCCGGCAACACACGCCAAAGTAGACCGCGTTTAGGCATCCATGTGAATGTTATTCACACGCTGCACAACGGACAAGAGTCAAAGTCCCGCCAATTTAATGAACCCAAGCCCGCCCCACATTGTGCGATCAGGTGCCCCGTAATTACCGTCGCTAACTAGACAATTTTGTCATCCACGAGACATTAGATATCCCGGCAGCATTAAAAGAAGCATTCCCCAGAGCAACCTAATTAGCTTGCGAGTTTCACGATTGCCACTCTTCGACCTGGGGCAAGTCCTCAAGTGTGCCTAACCCAATCAGCTGCAACAGTTTGTCAGTAGGATAGTAACATAGGTGCTTGTGCTTCTGCCCCTCACGCTTGATTTCAATCAATTGACGCCGCACCAGTTGACTGAGCACCGGGCCGCTGGGTTGCCCTCGTTGGTCTTCCAACTGCTCGCGCGAGATACCGGGCTGGTATGCCACCAAAGCCAAACAATCGATGGCCGCTTGATTCAATCGAATCTCTCGAATAGGCCCGTAGAACCGATCGCGAATGAATTGCAACTCATCCGCTAACTGCAATCGGAAGCCGTTTCCAATAGCCGCAATGCGTATCGCGCGGTTGCTTTCGGCGTAGATCTCATTCAACTGCGTAACGTAGACTTCAATTTCCGTTGCTTTGACGCCACGCATAAGGCCCGCAATTTCATCGGCTGAGATCGGACTGTTATCGGGCCTGCCGACAAACAAAACGGCTTCAAGAATGGTCATCGGTGTTACGGGACAAGCATCCGATTCCGCCAAGTCCTCTGCCAACGGATCAAAACTCTGCGATTCCTCCTCAGCAGCATTCGCTAACGCTTCGTCGTCATCAACGCTCGGAGCGTTCGAGTTCCCTTTCTTCAAGATCTGCGCGTAAGTCTGGCTAAGCTCCTCCAGCGACAACCCCTGGTCGTCGTCCTCAAATTCTTCGTCATCATCGATCTGAGTTGAATTCATGTGCAACTCCTGAGTCCAAGCCGATAAGTGCCAGGCGGTGCTACTTGCAGATTGTGCTATCTGCAAATCTGCACACAAGCATGGCAACAAAAGCTACTCAGCGGAAGCCGAAGCAGCTTCCGTTGCGACCTCAGCCACTTTTTCATGAAGAATTCGATCCAGCACGCCGTTCACAAACTGCCCCGACTGACGATCACCGTAACGTTTTGCTAGCTCGATCGCTTCATTAATGGCTACTCGACCAGGCGTATCACCTAAGAGGATCTCGTAAGCCGCCAAACGCAGAATGTTGCGGTCAATCGCCGCCATCCGCCGAATTGACCAATTGGAAGCCCGCG
>JANPLP010000991.1:0-2613 GCA_031426595.1 Planctomycetia bacterium
GTTTTGGTCAAAGGTAGGCATCATGGAAGCGATTGGTCGAGTGGGGCCGCAGCGGCTGCAAATGCCACTGTCCGAACGGCTCACAAAGTCCAATCAGCCGCGGGCAACCGACGGTCCTTCCAGCTTCATTGAGCTGATGCAAGCCGGCGTATCCAAAGTCAATTCGGCGCAGAACGACGCGTCGGCACAGGTCTCGCAATTGATGACCGGTGGAGACGTTTCCGAAGTTGAAGTTTTTACTTCGGTACAGAAAGCGGACATGGCGTTCAGGATGTTGGTGCAAGTTCGCAACAAACTGATGCAGGCGTACGAAGAGATCAATGCAATTCGAATTTAACGGGTGAAAATTGAATCCACTGAATCAAATTACGAAGCAAATCTCCGATCTCGTCGCTTCCATGACCCCGTCTGCTCGCATTATGGCGGGCTTGCTGTTTGCCACCATCGTGGTCAGCCTCGGCTGGATCTTGTCGGTGCAGCAAAGCACAAAGTACGAATATCTGCTCGGCGGTCAAGTCTTCACTGAAGAGCAACTGAAACAAGCCGAACAAGCGTTTGGCGACGCAGCTCTACCAGACTACGAACGCGACGGAATGCGAATCAAAATTCCGAAACAATCCAAAGACGTTTATCTGAAGGCTCTATCATCGAACAATGCGATGCCGAAGGAATGGGGAAGCGAGAAAACAGGTGCGCTCGAATCCACGAATCCATTTCTATCCGCTGATCTGATCAAGATGAAGTATGAAGTGGCTCACGAAAGAGAGCTTGCAGGCATCATTCGTCGCATGCCCATGATCGATTTTGCTTCCGTTGAGTTTGATGAAACACGTCATGGGTTCGCACGCAACTCCGAGAAAACCGCTAGCGTTCAAGTGCAATCTCGCGGGCGTAAGATCGATGCGGCGACCTTAAAAACCATTGCCATGATGACTCAAGGTCATTTCTCCGGTCTGAAACTCGAGCACGTAACCGTCGTTGATCTTGGCGGCTCCACGCTCTACCGAGGCAGCAGCGATCCGAACTCACCTGATCAACAACCGCTGCTCCAAGCTCAAACGGATTGGGAGGAAAAATATTACAACCAGGTCACGCCGCTGCTGGATAGTTATGGGGATGTCAAGTTGGCGGTCGGAGTCGAAATTGATCCCACGCTGCAAAAGGAACTTGAGCAGTTGAAGTACGATCCTCAGGTCACAACACTTCAGTCGCAGACCAGCAAGAAAGATTCCGAGAACAGCAAGATGCCTCCGAATGGTCGCCCAGGTGCCGAACCTAATGCGATCTCCAACCAACCGCAGTCGATCGCCAACCAGTCGCCGCAACAGCAATCAAAAGCCAAAGAGATCGCCGAAAACGTCAACGGAGTAGCTGGACACGAAGCCACCGCCACAAGACAAGCTGGGTTGGTGCCGACAAAAGTCACCGTTACCGTTGGCCTGCCGCAGTCCTACTATCGCAAGGTTTGGATCGCGCGAGCTATGGCAAAGGATCCGAAGCTGACCAAAGAAGCTGACGTGCCTGCCATCACCGACGATGATCTCAAGAAGATTAAAGAAGAGGCCGAAACCTCTGTAAAAAGTGCAATCAGCGGAGTGCTCAAGCAAGTGCGCGAAGGGGACGACCGCTTCCCTTTGGTTACCGTATACGACTACGCAGATTTGCCGTTGCCCGCGATTCCACAACCCGCAATGTCGGCTATGGCAATCGGCTGGTTGGCTGAGTCATGGAGCACGTTGGCGTTGCTTGGCGTGGTGCTGACCGCCCTGTTCATGATGATGGGATGGGTCCGCAGTCAAGCCACTTCGCCGCGCGACCGCGAGTTCGCTCAAGGTTTCGGCATCGAAGTTCCAGCGAGCGCGGGCGACGAACTGGATCTCGGCGCTGGCGAATCCAATCAAGATACCGAAGAGGACGAGGACGGGCCGAAGTTTCAAGTCACCGGTGGTGCGATGAAGGACGACCTCTCAACTCTGATCAAACAGAATCCTGAGATCGCCGTTAACTTGCTCAAGTCCTGGATCGGCGACGCCGCTTAGTACTGTCTGCGAACTCAGCGATACGATTTGCGTATCGCGTCAAGCCGCCGAAAAACGATGCACAGTCGTCTGCTCAAACTGCTCGCCAGGGTTTAATCGTGTCGTTGGGAAACTGGATTGGTTAGGTGCATCGGGATAATGCTGAGTTTCGAGACAGAATCCGCCGTGTTGCAGAAAAGGTGATTCCAGATGATTGCCGGTATATAACTGCACACCTGGCTGCGTGGTCAGCACTTCCATCACGCGGCCGCTCGTCGAGTCGATAACGCGAGCCGCGGGACGGAGCTTACCCGCCTGCCCATCGACTACAAAGCAATGATCGTAGCCCTTGGTCGCGGGAAGCTGCGCAATGCGCTCACCAATACGCCGCAGTGTGCGGAAGTCGAGCGGAGTGCCGGCGACATCGGCGATCTCGCCCGTTGGAATTAGCGTATCGTCGACTGCAAGAAAGCGAGCGCAGTTCAATTGCAACTCATGGTCGACCACCGATCGGCTACTTACTCCGCCCTCAGCACCGCTTAGATTCCAATAGGCGTGGTTCGTTAAGTTCACAATCGTCGGCTTATCGGTTGTC
>JANPLP010000992.1:0-3036 GCA_031426595.1 Planctomycetia bacterium
GGGTGCTCCGACTTTGTCGGATTGGCGAGCTCAGATGAACTTTATATTCAGCAGCTTGAATTCTTCTTGAGGCTTCAATCGCGTCCATGAATACGGCTCGCTCTCAAACGCAAATTGGTAGACGTGTTAGCCTGTTAGTTACGTTCTGGTGCACACTCCTTGGATGTGTCCAGAGGGATTCCGACGTTCTCATTCTTCCCGGCATTGTTGAAACTCAAGAAGTCCGCCTGAGCTCTAAGATCGGTGGTCGCGTTGAGCAGGTGTTGGTGCGCGAAGGGGATATAGTCGAGGCCGGCACGGTGCTTGTCCGACTCGATTCTGCCGAGCTCATGGCAAAACGAGCTCAGTTGTCGGCGCAACAAGATCTGTATCAAGCCAAGCTCGATTTGCTTTGCAACGGTCCGCTGGCCGAACAAGTCGCGGCTGCGCGAGCCGGCATCGACATCGCTGAAGCTAAACTTAAAAGGCTCAAGACCGGAGCGCGAAGTGAGGAGCTTGAAATGGCCAAGTATGAAACGGAGATGTGGAGCGCCGAAAGCGAACGCGCCTTGGCGGAATACAATCGTTTGAAATCGCTGGCGGCGGCGAACTCAATTAGTCAAGCGGAACTCGATACCTCCAAAGCTGCCATGCTGCGTGCTAAATCACAAGCGAGTTCGAGCGTGAAGAATCTCGAGATGCTGCAAAACGGCACGCGAATCGAAGACTTGGAAGAAGCGCGAGCACAAGTTGAAAAGATGCATGCGGATTATGATTTGATCAAACGTGGAGCCCGCGAGGAGGAGCGAAGGCAAGCGAAAGCACAACTCGATGAAGTCGTCGCTCGTATCCAAGAACTGGATGTGCAAGTGCGCGAGTGCACAGTCTCCGCGCCGCAGCGATGTACGGTCGAAGTCATCGCTATCCGGCGTGGTGATCTGGTAGCACCCAACATGCCGGTCGTGCGCGTGTTGTATGACGAAGATTTATGGGTGAAAGCCTATGTTCCTGAAACTCAGTTGGCGACCGTGCAACTCAATCAACGAATCACGGTGACTCACGACGGTTCTAATCGCGAGTATGAGGGACACGTTTCGCACATCGCCAACATCAGTGAATTCACGCCGCGCAACGTGCAGAGTCCCGATGAGCGTCACAATCAAGTGTTCGGTCTCAAAGTTCTTGTGCGTGAGGCTCAAGGTATCTTCAAGTCAGGGATGGCGGCCACGGTTCGGATACCTAACGCGGCCGCTACGCCCGCTTCGAAATCGAACCAGCCCGCAGAAGTTGCTCCAGCTAAAAATGCGAAGTAGCATATGAGTAGCTCATCCAACGTACCTCTCGACCCGGTGATCAGGATTCGCGATTGCTCGATTCAATTTGGTAAATTTCGAGCAATTGACAAAGTTAGTTTTGACGTGCAGGCAGGTGAAGTATTCGGGTTGCTGGGGCCGAACGGCTCGGGCAAAACGACGTTGATTCGAGCTCTTTGCGGACTGCTTAATTTTTGCGAAGGCGAAGCAACCGTATTCGGGCTGAACGTCCGCGATCAGGCAGAGAAGATTCGCGAGCGGGTCGGATACATGTCGCAGAAATTCTCACTGTATGGCGACTTGACTGTGCAAGAGAACATGGATTTCTATTGCGGAATCTATGGTCTGAATCGTGCTCAAGCAAAGCTTAGACAGACGGAGTTGGTGGAGCTCACAGGACTGCAACCTTATCGCGCTCGCTCGGCCAGCAAGCTTTCGGGGGGGTGGAAACAGCGATTGGCCATGGTCTGTTCGCTGATGCATCGACCTCGATTGGTATTCCTCGATGAACCCACCGCGGGTGTAGACCCCGTGGCACGACGCGAGCTCTGGGATCTCTTGTTTCAGCTCGCTTCCGAAGGAATCACGTTGGTTGTGACCACGCACTATATGGACGAAGCCGAGAGGTGCGGCCGAGTTGGCTATCTCTACTTATCACATCTACTTGCACTTGGCACTCCGCAAGATCTCAAACGATTGCCAACCATTACGCCAGCGGGTTCTCGGCGCTGGGAGATTCGCGGCGGAGTTGCAGCGGAAGTGCTCACAAAGTTGAAGTCTCGTCCCGGTGTGCATGAGGCCACTATCTTCGGCCAGGCTGTGCATGCTTTGATCGATGATTCGGTGCAACTGGCTGAATTTCAACGCGATGGAATGACTGTGCTGGAAGCGGAAGCCAATCTTGAAGATGTTTTCGTCACCTTGGCTCGACAAGCGAGTCAGGAGAGCGACCGATGAACTTCGCCGCTTGGCAACGCATTCGATTTATCGCTTACAAGGAGATGCTGCACATCCTCCGTGACCCGCAGACGTTGTTCTTTACGCTGTTCATTCCAATTATTGAAATGTTCATGCTGGGATTCGCGATCAACACCAATGTGCGCGACATAAGCACCGTGGTGGTCGATTTTTGCCAGACGCAAGAGAGCCGTCGGTTGATTGAGCAGTTCGAAAACTCAGGGGATTTCGAAGTGGTTCGCTACGCACCTTCCGAAGCGGAAGCGCAAGCGTTCATCGTGGCCGGCAAGGCGCAAGTGGGTATCGTGATCCCAGAAGATTTCTCCCGCAAAATTGAAGCTGGGCAAACGTCTCCATTCGCTGTACTGGTGGATGGAACCGTGTCCAGTATCGCCGCTGAGTCACTAAACGTTGGCAATGCAATCGCGCTTCGCGCCTCGCTGGCTCAAGTGCTACAAGGCAAGGACCTGCCCGTCGAATCGCGGCCTCGCGTGCTGTTTAATCCCGATACGAGGTCCGCTTGGTTCTTCTTGCCAGGCTTGATGGTGGTGATGTGCCAAATGTTAGCCACCGTCTTGTCGGCCAACGCGATCGTGCGTGAAAAAGAATCGGGAACGCTGGAGCAGTTCTACATGACCCCGGTACGACGGGGCGAAGTGATTTTGGGAAAGATGATCCCTTACGTAGTTCAGACTGCGATCGAGTTCGCGATCATCTTGTTAGTGATGTACACGGTCTTTCAAGTACCCATTCGCGGATATGTGCTTTTGTTGTTCGCGCTGTTGCT
>JANPLP010000993.1:0-5042 GCA_031426595.1 Planctomycetia bacterium
AGCTACTTCGACGGAGCCGACGCAGAAAAAGCGTCCGAAATCGCTGTCGAGTCGCTCGTTTATGATCAAGATGAGTTCGTGAAGCATGCATTGAACGAGACGAACAAAACCCTCGATCGTCGCGTGAAAGCGTTCAAACAAAGCGCGAAGTAACGATCGCCCTCCGCTCTATTGCGTTCCCAGACTCCGGACTGGGAACGCAATGCGACCGCGATTCAGCGGCCTCAGGTTCTTAACGGCCGCGAAAACCAACTCGCCATCACCGGCTAGCACACGCGCCGATACAAGATGTCGCGGTGCTCGTGCGGATTGATAACACGCCTTCTTGACGTCGCTGCCCCGCCTCTGCTCACACGATTAACACTCGCCGGCAGTAGCCTCGCTGACTAGAATAGAGAATAGCCATCAGCGGCTAACATCTCTCACTGAACCACCTGCCGTTCTGCACTTCAGTTCGGCCAATTAGGAATCCATGCTCTCGATGACCTATCGAAATCCATTTCGCGCGCGGCTTGGTTTTGTTTCGCTCATTGCTATTGCGATCGCTTTCGCTTTTGCAACTTCGCTGCGCGCTGAGGATCCGCCGAGCGCCGTCGGTCCGGTGCTAAAACTGTTCAAGAGCGGGCGGCTTCCGCCGGAACGACAAGGAAAAGTTGTCGAAATGATCTGCGATCGCGGCAATGAACACGACTTACGAGTTGTGTTTGATCAAGTGATGCGTCCGGACGGTTTTGCCGCGGATCTGCGCCTCGATGCAATTAAGTGGCTTTCCGCCGCTGCGACTACTCGCAAAGTGAACCCGACCGGTGACCTTAGTCAGATCACCGAATTGATCGGTGCGAAAGAGACCGCTGTTCGGCTCGCGGCGATTCGTGCTGCCGCGGCTTGGAAAGTGTCCGCTGCGTCGGCGGCCTTGCAACAACTTGCAACTGGGGCTGATACGAGTGCCGAACTGCAATCGGCCGCCATTGAAGGGCTGGTCGCGATCAGTGGCGACGACAGTAAAGCCACGCTCGTCAAGCTCGCCGCGAAAGGCCAACCGATGCCGGTCCGTATGCAGGCGATCGCCGCACTGGTGGGAGTAGACCTCTCGCTCGCCAGTGACCAAGCCGCTATCGCATTGGCTGAATCCTCCCCAACAGATAAACCGAACGCGCTGCTGAATGCATTTTTCGATCGCAAAGATGGAACAGACGCATTGGCAGCAGCAATCAAAAAACAGAAGCTGACCGTTGACAACGCCAAGATGGCGCTGCGCTACATGTATTCCGTAGGTCGTAGCGACGCGTTGCTTTCCGCGGTGCTTAGTGAAGCCGCTGGAGTTGCCAGCGACCCTGCGCCGCCGACTCAAGAGGAAGTTGCGAAGCTGGCCGAAGAAGTTGTAGCAAAGGGTGATGCAGGTCGCGGAGAACTCGTGTTCCGTCGCGCTGAACTCAGTTGTACACGCTGCCATGCCCTGAACCGAGGTGGGGGCCAGATCGGACCTGATCTTAGCGCCGTAGGCGGCTCCTCCCCCGTCGACTACATCGTCAACGCGATTTTGAATCCCAACTTGGCTGTCAAAGAACAGTACGTCACCAAAATTTTTGTGCTGGCCAGCGGTAAGATCCTCACCGGAGTAGTCATCGACAGCGACGATAATCGGGTCTTGGTGCGCGACTCGCAAGGCAACACTGTCACCATTCCGACCGCCGACATTGAAGATGAGGCAGAAGGGAAATCTCTTATGCCGCAAGGTCTAACGAAGTTTCTAACGCATGACGAGATGCTCGACTTGGCGAAGTTCATTTCGGAACTCGGCAAGCAAGGACCCTACGGTATCCGAACTGTGCCAAGTATCCAGCGCTGGCGAGTCATGAGTGCTCCTCCCGCTGAGCTGACCGCCGATGTTCCCCACTTAGAGCATGTTCGCGAATTGATACTGAATAGCCAGCCGGAACAGTGGACCAGTGCCTACGCGATGTTTTCTGGAGTGTTGCCGCTGAACGAACTTCGACCTGAGAACAAGCCGACCATTTTGATTCTGCAAGGCGAAGTTCAAGTCGATGAGGCAGGCGCGGTCGCGTTCGAAATCGCTAGCTCAGAGAAGTATCAAGTTTGGCTGGACGACCAACCCGCCGAAGCCAAAACGCGTATTGAAACGGTTCTTCAGCCCGGTGTTCACAAAGTTACCATTCGCGTCGAAGTTAGCGACCAGCAAGTTCCAACCCTCAAAGTTGATGTTGCCAAGCCCAGCGAATCCACCGCGCAGTTCCAAGTTGTCGGCGGCGCGTAACGCCCTGCGTAGCTTTCCTGTCGACAACTGTTCCGACGGACTCACTTGATCCAAACATCTATGTCTATAATTACCTGAACGACCAAGGTAACTCCACATAGTGGTTAGGGATTGGAATCTGATGGATCAACACTTAATGCCTGACTATCCCGGCAGGGAACAACGCGCCACTGCTGAATTGCCGACAACGCGCTCAAACATGGTTGGGAAAGATAAACTCACCAACTCACTATTTACCTATTCAATAGGAACGAGTGGGGCGCGTTTCATTTTTTCGCTTGCTTGCGCTCTGCTTGTTCTCGACAGTGGCCTCGTTACAGGTCAATCACAACCTTCTGCGACTTCATCCTCTGCCTCTAGTGCCGGAAGTGATGTTGAAACGATCAACGTCGAGTTTAAACACAAAGGGGGCGTAAACACATCGATCGGAGAGATCATTGTTGAGGCTGAAGATGGCGGAATTCTTTTATTGACTCCCGATGGTCAACTGTGGACGCTACAACCCGAAGACATCGTGGCTCGGTCGCATGCAAGCCAATCCATGCAGGCACTCAGCAGTGAGGAAATCTACGCGAAAGTCAAACTGCAAGCCGCGGATGGCTTTAAAGTTCACAAGACAACGCACTACGTCATCATCTATAACACCAACGACATCTACGCGCAGTGGGTCGGTGAAATGTACGAGGGCGTTTATCGCAAGTTTCATAATTTTTGGAAATCGAAAAAAGTCGAACTGGAGGAACCTCGATTTCCATTAGTCGCGCTCGTTTTCAACACTAAAGAAGCGTATCTGGCTTTTGCCGAACGCGAAATCGGCGAAACTGCGGGCGCCCTGATCGGCTACTACAACATGCAAACCAATCGCATGACCAGCTTTGATATGACTGGCGTCGCTGGATTAGCTCTCAACGGGGGCCGCTTTAGTTCGACACAAATGATCAACCAAGCCTTCTCGCAACCCGGCGCTGAGCGTACCCTTGCCACCAACGTGCACGAAGCCGTCCATCAACTGTCGTTCAACACCGGATTGCAAGTGCGACTCGCCGACAATCCGCTCTGGTTCAGTGAAGGGATGGCAATGTTCTTTGAGACACCTGACACCAGCAGTGCTCGTGGAGGCGCTACTGTCGGCAAGATCAACTACCACAATCTTCGCTTGTTCGCAAATTACTTGCCCAAACGTCCCGCAGATTCTCTCACCACGCTGGTCAGCGATGACAGTAGGCTTCAGGATCCCAAGACGGCGAACGACGCCTACAGTGAGAGTTGGGCGCTCACCTATTTCTTATTGAAAACCAAGAGCAAAGCCTACGTTGGCTACCTCGAGTCCCTTCGCGCTCTCCCACCTCTAGTCGACAGTTCCCCGCGCGACCGCATCGCAACTTTTAAGCAACACTTCGGTGACGACCTTAAGAAGTTAGATACCGACTTTATCGCCTTCATGCGCAAGCTTCGTTAAATCCTCTGAATTGCGAATCCAGGTCCTAGCAACCGGTTGAACAACGCTCATAGTCTCAAATGCCGCACTGAGATCAGCCGGTATCTGCGATAATTCAATCAACATTCGTCGAAGGACGAGAGCAATGATCTCAGACCTATGGAAATTCATTCGTGCATCGCTGTCGATTGCTGCATGCGTCGTCGCAGGTCTCGTCAGCACTGCAGCGGTAGCTCAGCCACTGGAAATATACAGAGATGGAAAGCCGCAAGCTTATCTGGTTTGTCCACAAATGCAGGGACCTGCCAGCAAGATCGTATCGAACACGATGAACGGCTTTTTAAAGCGATCGTACTGCTGGGAGCTGCCTTCAGCGCGAGACATCGCCGCCCCAGGCACGTACTTCGTGGTAGGCAATCGAGAGAATAATGCCGTCTTACAGGATCTAGTCTCGGGTGGGCTTAAGCTGGACGATGCGTCGCTGACGGACGAAGGATTTCAGATCGTCACACATGAGGCGGGCGAGCGGCGATTCATCATCGTTCATGCCAAGACTCCAGCGGGGCTCAAACATGGCTGTCAGGAGTTGGTTTACTACCGGATTGCAGCTACCAGCACTACGGCCAGTGTGCCGTGGCCCATGGAAGAAATTATGAACCCTTCGGTGTCCTACCGCGGATGCTATATGCTGCCTTGCTGGTCAGCGTACGACTCACTCGATTCGTGGCGAAGGGTTCTCGAGTTCAACTCTGAACTGACGCTGAATCGGAATTGGTTCTGGTTAAACGGTTTTCCTCTGCTTCCGCAGTATGGCGGAATATACCAAGGATCCGACCTTGGTAAACTGAACAACGTACGAAGCTTAATCGAACTGACTCATAATGAAGGGATGAAGTTCTACATAGGCGGAGGTTGGTTCACTTGGCATCACAAGGAGTCGGCCAGTGGATCGCTGGCCGATCGAGTAGCTAAAGTCGGAGCAGGCGGAGGTGAAACGCCCCTCGCGATTGACGCCGCCGCGATGGCTCTCGGCATTCAGTATTACCTCGATCTACTGAATGCCCTTCCCGATGCCGATGGAATCTACCTTGAACCAACAGGTGAAGGGACCGAGGCTGACAATCATGTGTGGCTCAAACATGTGGACGCACTAGGCCGGTTATTGAAAGAGATCCATTCTAAGCGACCTGATTTGGAAATAGCGCTCGCGATTGGCCGGTTCAACTCTAAAGATTACCGTAGGGCGATTCACGAGCTGGCACCTGAGAAAATCAATTGGTTTTGGGCTTGGGGTGATCCCCTTGAGGATAAGGCAGTGGCCGAGCATCC
>JANPLP010000994.1:0-7904 GCA_031426595.1 Planctomycetia bacterium
CCAACACGTCACCAAGAAAGTTGATTCAATGAAACGCAAGATGGTTCTGTTGACTTGGGGGCACTCGAATCCCCGAACGGCAAAGACTGCCACTGGTTTGTTACGTTACTGCCCGGATGAATGTGTTGCCGTTTTTGATCCCGACAATGCAGGACGGCTGGCTCGCGAGTTTTTAGAAACGGGTGGCGATACACCCATGATTTCAAAACTAGAAGAAGCGCCGGGAGCCGATACATTGGTGATGGGCATTGCGCCGCCTGGAGGTCGCATTCCAGGCGCTTGGCGCGCGGTGCTGTTGGAAGCCATCGATCGTGGAATGAATATCCTTAGCGGACTGCATGACTTTCTTTCGGATGATGCTGAATTGATGAGTGCTGCATCAGCCAAGAACGTCAAGATCACTGATGTGCGCAAAAATAACTTTCGTCAGATCGCGCGACGTGAAGGACTCAACCCCAACTGCTTGCGAATACACACGGTGGGACATGACTGCAGCGTCGGTAAGATGGTGGTGAGTCTTGAGCTAGCACGCGGCTTGAAGGCTCGTGGGCGCGACTCGCAGTTCGTGGCAACGGGTCAGACGGGAATCATGGTGGCCGGAGCCGGATTGCCGCTGGATTGTATCGTCGCGGATTTCGTCAGCGGAGGCGCGGAGCAACTGGTGCTCGACAATCAGCACCATGAGATAATCATCGTTGAGGGCCAGGGAAGTTTGGTGCATCCTTCTTACTCTGGCGTAACGCTCAGTCTGCTGCATGGTTGCTTGCCGCATGCCCTGGTCTTTGTCTTTGAAGCAGGCCGCGATTGCGTCGGCGGTCTTGATCACGTGCAGCTTCCGTCGTTGGCCAAGCAACGTGAACTGTTCGAGCAGATGGCCAGTATTTATCAACCATGCGAAGTTATCGGATTTGCCATGAATGGGCGGCGACTTTTACCCGACGAGGCTCATCGGCTGGCGCAGCAAGTCGAGAATCAGATGCAGTTACCCGTGGTGGATGTTATTCGCGATGGAGCCGATCGATTGCTGGACGCGGTTGAGCGTTTTCATGCACATGGCAACTGGCGCTGAAGAGATTTTCAGAGTACAGGTCGTTTGGGGCAGGCACTTCGAAGGCATCGCGTCGACGGAGCTATGCGGCCTGCCGGATGACTGGGCACTCCGTATGACTGCGAGTCTAGCAACACTGCGAGTCCAACAACACTCACTTACGCAAACCAATGAGATCAATCGGTTCCGCGAGCATAGGAACCTAGCACTTCAAGTCGCAGCGCTTGCTTTCCTAATTTCTGCAGGGCGGTAGCGATAGGCTTCGATTTTTCATGCCCTTCGAGTTCAACGAAGAAGAGGTATTCGTTCGGATGATCGGCCAGTGGGAATGACTCAATCCAAGTAAGATTGATCTTGGATTCTTGGAATGTGACCATGGCGTCGGCGAGCGCGCCGGGTTGGTGTTTTAGTTGAAACATGAGCGACGTCTTGTCGTGTTTGGATGGCTCGTTGCGGCGATTTCCGATCACGGCAAAACGTGTGACGTTGTGCGAATTGTCTTCGATGTTTTCATCGATGACTTCCAGGCCGTGATGAACACCGGCTTCGAAACTGGCGATGGCTGCAGCGCCCTCTTTGTCAGCAGCTAGGCGGGCGGCGGCGGCGGTGCTGGCGATTTCAATCAGTCGCGCGTCAGGAACATGATGACTCAACCAGCCGCGGCATTGCGACAGCGCTTGAGGCTTGCTGTATATCTCAGTGATCTCGCCGCGTGGGCAGCGCCCCAACAGGCAATGGTGAACAGGTAGCAGAACTTCGCCGCAGATGCGGACAGGCCAACGAGCGAACATGCCGAGCGTATCGACGACGCGCCCATCGGTGCTATTCTCGATAGGAACGACTCCAAATGCGGCTTGATGGCGAACCAATTCTTCAAACACTGCTGCGATCGTAGCTACTGGGACGAGCGATGCAGCTTGGCCAAAGTGCTTGACCGCCGCGAGGTAACTGTAGCTGTAAATCGGTCCAAGGTAAGCGATCGGCTGCGTCAGTCGGACCTCGTGTTGGCACAAGCTGGCAACATGCTTCATCCAGTCCAAGACCAGATTTTTCGTTAAGTGGTGTTCTTCAGCGGTCGCGATCGCTAGAGCTGAGAGCTGCTGTTGCTGCTCCCATAGCGGCAACGATTTTCCTTCGGCTTTGGCTTGCGCGGCCGCCGTTTGCATGACTTTGACTCGCGATACCAGCAACTCGAGCAACTGCTGATCGATGGTTTGCAGTTGCTCAGCCGGCACTGGTTGTCGCGCCGTTGCTTGTCGGGCTGTGGGAGGTGAAACCGATTTTTTGATGCTAGTCGATTTGCTGTTAATGGTCGACGATTTGGACACAGTCTTAGTTTTTCGAGGCATAATCAAAATCGTTTGGTCGGAGGGGGGGCGATGTATGGGCTCGTATTCTAATTTAATCCTATTTGTCCTTACGGCTATTGCCCTGTGTGCTCTGCCGACTCGAAGTGGTGCAAGCACTGCGTTTCCGTTGATGTCATCGACTTAGTTCTCGGTAGTTAGAACCCTTGCAGCCGAAGCCTGTCAATTTGGCAATTGCCCGGTTTTTGTTAGTTCGCTTGGGTTCGCAAAAGTGGCACAACTCGCAAAGTTGCCACTTTCCGTCTGCCAACTGAGGCAAAAAACGCTTTGGCACGCTCGTTGCATTATAGGGCGGTCTTGAAACAAGGGTTGCCCGTTTGGCTTAAATCCCGCCGCATCCGAGCTTTGCCACGCTTACATAACACAAAATTGCTCGACTGAAAACTTGAA
This sequence comes from Planctomycetia bacterium, assembly GCA_031426595.1. GTDB lineage: Bacteria > Planctomycetota > Planctomycetia > Pirellulales > Pirellulaceae > Aureliella. Next base: position 2,806 of record JANPLP010000994.1, read on the forward strand.
GGAGAACAACATGGCTCAAGGCGAAAAAATCATCGGCATCGACCTAGGTACGACGAACTCAGTCGTGGCGATTATGGAAGGTTCCGAAGTCAAAGTTATTCCGAACGCAGAAGGCAACCGCCTAACGCCTAGCGTCGTAGCGTACACAGATAAAGACGAAGTCATCGTCGGCGAACCGGCCCGACGTCAAGCGGTCACAAATCCCCGTCGCACCGTCTATTCGGTAAAACGTTTTATGGGACGCCGTCACGCTGAAGTGCAGTCCGAAGAAAAAATGGTCCCTTATTCTGTGGTCGGTGGCGAAAGCGAATACGTCAAGATCCAGATCGGTGATAAGCAATACACACCGCAAGAAGTCTCCGCGAAAGTGCTTCGCAAGCTCAAAGAAGCCGCTGAGGCGTACCTTGGTCATCGCGTGAGCAAAGCCGTCATTACCGTCCCGGCTTACTTTAATGATGCGCAGCGCCAAGCCACCAAAGACGCTGGTCAAATCGCTGGCCTCGAGGTGGCTCGTATCATCAACGAACCAACCGCAGCCGCATTGGCCTACGGTTTAGACAAGGCGCATGATCACAAGATTGTGGTCTTTGACTTGGGTGGTGGTACATTTGACGTGTCCGTGATGGAAGTTGCATCGACGGGTGACGGCGACCAACAAAGCAAAGTCTTCGAAGTCATCTCGACCAGCGGCGATACTCACCTGGGAGGCGACGACTTCGACGAAGCTCTCGTTCACTATGTCGCTGATTCGTTCAAGAAAGACACCGGTATTGATCTCCGCAAGGAGCCGATGTCGTTGCAACGTTTGCAAGAAGCCTGCGAAAAAGCGAAGAAAGAACTCAGCTCGGTTCCGCAAACCGATTTGAATCTGCCGTTCATTACCGCTGATGCAAGCGGGCCCAAACACTTGCAGTTAACGATCACGCGCGCAAAGTTCGAAGAACTGGTCGATGCTTTGATCGAGCGTTGCCGCAAGCCGGTGATTCAGGCACTTGAAGATGCCAAGCTCAAGCCAAGCCAGATCGACGAAGTGGTCTTGGTCGGTGGTTCCACCCGTGTGCCCAAGGTGCGCGAGATCGTTAAGTCGATCTTTGGAAAAGAACCGCATCAAGGGGTGAATCCTGATGAAGTGGTTGCGATTGGTGCTGCGATTCAGGGTGCCGTCTTAGCGGGTGATCGCAAAGACGTGCTGTTGCTGGACGTGACCCCGCTGACCCTGGGTATCGAAACCGAAGGTCGCGTCATGACAGCCTTGATCGAACGCAAAACGACTATTCCGGCAGAGCGGAAGAATACGTTTTCGACCGCTGCAGACAATCAAACAGCGGTCACCGTTCGCGTGTTCCAAGGCGAACGCAAGATGGCTGAGCAGAATCGATTGCTGGGTGAGTTCAACCTTGAGGGCCTTCCACCGGCACCCCGTGGTGTTCCTCAAATCGAAGTCAAATTTGACATTGACCAAAACGGTATCTTGCACGTTTCGGCTCGCGATCTTGGATCCGGTAAAGAAGCCTCGGTTCGCATCGAGCAATCCTCCGGGCTGTCGAAGACTGAGATTGAACGGATGCAGAAGGATGCCGAAGAGAATGCAGAGGAAGACCGTCGCCAATTTGAACTAGCTGAGGCGCGCAACAAGTCGCAGCACCTGATCTATCAACTTGAGAAGCAGATGAAAGAGAATGCAGACAAGTTGACCGACAGCGATCGCGAGCCGCTGAACAAGGCGATCGAAAAACTTCGCAAAGCGTCCGAAGCGAGCGACGTCAATGAGATTCGCAACGGCACCAGCGAGCTTGAGCAAGCGGCTCAAGCTTTTGGAAAGGTGCTGTACGAAAAAGCTGGCGCAGCTCAAGCAGGTGGGGCAAGTCCGGCGGCTGGTAATGCAGCCGGTGATGACGATGCGATCGATGCCGAGTTCGAAGTGAAGAAAGACTAATCGCTCTTCGTTGAAGAGAATGAACAAGCCAAGCGCGTAGGCGGTGAGAGCAATCTCACCGCCTACGCCATTTCTATAATCGGGCAGTTATCAGTGAACTCGCATTCCAGGCTTCGCGCCGGAATCAATGGCGAGAAGAAAGACCTCTTCGCCTCCAGGTCCTGCCGCAGTGACCATCCCTTCGCTCAAGCCAAATTTCATTTGGCGAGGAGCGAGATTGGCAACGCACACGACCAAGCGTCCGATCAGTTGCTCGGGTTCGTAAGCGGCTTTGATGCCAGCGAATACCGTTTTTCGAACATCACCCCCCAAGCTCAATGTCAGCTTCAATAACTTGCGTGCTTCCGGAACGTGTTCGGCCGCGATAACGCGTGCAACACGCAAATCAATTTTTACAAAATCATCGATCGAACAAGTTTCGGCCATAGGTTCGGCTTTCAGCGGTTCATCCGAATCGTTCCATGTCTCTGCTGTGGCAGGAACTGTGTTGACATCGCTGACAGGAGCGGCTTCTTTGCTATCTTCAATCATCGCTTCTAGATCCTCTTTCTTGACACGTCCGAGCATATGCTCAAACTTGTTAACGGTCGTTCCAAGTAAATGTTGTTGACTTTGGTTCCAACTCACAATTGGTTCTCCCAGCAACTCACCGCACTGCGTGGCGAGCCGGGGGAGGATGGGTGCTAAATAAACAGCCAACTGCCTAAACAGATTTAAGGCGATGGTGCATACGTCCCGCAGGCGATCGCCATGTTGTGCTAGATCTTTGGCTAATGTCCATGGCTGGGCATTTTCAACGAATGGATTCGCGCGGTCAGCCAATTCCATGATCAGTCGAGTCGCTTTGGCGTAGTCACAAACTTCATAGGCATCGGCGATCTGAGCGCCGGTCCTCGCCGCGTGCTCAAACAGCCCGCCATCATCCGGATAGGCGAGTGAAAGCCCCGTGTGCTGAGCGAACTTGGCAGTACGGCTAGCAAGGTTGACTACTTTCCCGACCAAGTCTGCGTTCACTTTGTTAACGAACTCATCCAAGCTGAGATCGAGATCATCCAGACGCGGCCCAAGCTTGCTGGCAAAGTAATATCGCAGGAATGCTGGATCGAGATGCTGCAAATAGGTCTCGGCTTTGATGAACGTCCCCTTGGACTTGCTCATCTTCTCCCCTGCGACATTCAAGAACCCATGAATGTGCACTTTGGTGGGCAGGCTAAAGCCAGCGGTTTTCAGCATGCCGGGCCAGAACAAGGTATGAAAATAGGTGATGTCCTTGCCGATGAAGTGATGCACTTCGGTGCTGGGGCTTTTCCACCAATCATCCAAGTTTTCGCCATGGCGCTTGCACCATTCCCAGGTGCTAGCGATATAGCCGATGGGTGCATCGAACCAAACGTACCAATAATTTCCCGGTGCGTCAGGAATTTCAAAACCAAAATACGGTGCCGGGCGCGAGATATCCCAATCGCGAAGCGGCTCGCCGAGGAAATGCCCTTTTAAATAATTTGCTACTTCCGATTGCAGATGGTCACCGCACTGCGTCCATTCTTCAAGAAAGGGATGCAGCTTCTCGAGCTCGACAAACAAGTGCAGCGCGCTGCGAATCTCTGGCGTCGCGCCACTAACAGTACTCTTCGGATCAATCAAATCCGCCGGGGAATAGGTGCTGCCACACTTATCACAATTGTCGCCGTATTGGTTCTCCGCCTTGCATTTGGGGCAAGTCCCTTTTACGAATCGATCCGCAAGAAAGGTTCCCGCCACCGGGTCGTACAGTTGACTTACTTCGCGCTCAGCCACCAAGCCCGCTTTACGCAACGAGCTCCAGAACTGCTTACCCAATTCATAGTTTTCAGGACTGTTCGTGCTACCGTAGTTGTCGAATGAGATGTCGAAGCCGGCAAAATCACGTTCGTGACTTTTCTGCATCTCCGCAATCACCTCCACTTCGCTACGCCCCTCCTTGCGAGCTCGCAGCATGATGGCGGTACCATGCGTGTCATCGGCGCAAATGAAGATGCAGCGATGGCCGAGCAACTTCTGAAACCGGACCCAAATATCGGTCTGGATGTACTCGACTAAATGCCCAATATGAATTGGCCCGTTGGCATAGGGCAGAGCTGCGGTGACAAGGATTTTGCGAGGAGTCATGGAATTTAGTGGGGCGTTGCTGCAGTGGAGAGACGGCGCCAGCGTTGGCTTTAGAACTTATGCTGATCGCTAGCTTGAAAAATGCGTTCCGGCGGTATCCCACCTTCGAGGTGGAATCCGGGCTGAATCATCGCGATAATTCTAAAGGCATTAGGCTTGCACGAATAGGACGATCCCACGGCGGTCAGGTTCGCTCCCGGCGGTATGTGCAGGGGATTTCTGGTCCTCAGCATACGGTTTTAGTCATTTTTTCGCCGGCAATTGCCACTTGCAATAAAGTGGTTGGGGGTGCCCCGCTCGGTTGAATTACAAACTAAACTGGAGTAGTAACACTACGAGCCACTTCGCGAGAAAAATAGCCATGGGTAAGAAACACCGCTTTGATGTCAAAAAGTTTGCCGTCGAGCCCGAAGAGAAAATCAATCTTGCGAAGATTTCAACCAAAGCAGGCAAAGAATTTGATAACCGGGACCTTGCCGAAGAATCGCTCGCCGCTGATGTGAGCGATCTGCAGCGAGCTCAAGATAAACTTTACGCAGACGACCGCCATTCATTGCTGATCATTCTTCAAGGCATGGACGCAAGCGGCAAGGATGGAATCATTCGTCACGTCATGCACGGAGTCAATCCGCTCGGCTGCCGCGCTTATGCATTCAAAGCGCCTAACTCAGCTGAGCTACAACATCATTTTTTGTGGCGGCCGATGCATTGCTTGCCTGAGCGCGGAAGCATTAGCCTATTCAATCGATCTTACTACGAAGAAGTGCTAGTCGTTCGGGTTCATCCTGAATTTCTGTTGCCTCAACGCTTACCGGATCTAAAGTCAATAAAGCCAAAATCGCTCGATAAACTTTGGATCAGCCGTTATAAAGAAATCAATGCCCTCGAGCGTACTTTGACATGCAACGGGACGCAGGTCATCAAGTTCTTCCTGCATGTGTCTCCGGACGAACAAAAACGACGGCTTCTGGAACGCTTGCAACAGCCCGAAAAAAACTGGAAGTTTTCGATCGGC
>JANPLP010000995.1:0-2198 GCA_031426595.1 Planctomycetia bacterium
CCAGAAACAGAACCGCGCCAGCCACGTCGTCAGGGGTTCCGAACCGATTGGCAGGGATCCGCGACTTCACGGTTTTAATAATTTCGTCGCCCAAAGCTTCCGTCATTTCGCTCTCAATAAATCCTGGAGCGATCGCGTTGATGGTCACTTTGCGCTTGCTAAGTTCTTTAGCCAAACTTTGTGTCAGCCCAATCATACCGGCTTTCGAAGCTGAATAGTTGGTCTGCCCAGCGTTGCCCACAATTCCCGACACGCTAGCCATGTTAATGATGCGACCGTAGCGATTCGACATCATCATTATTGAAGCGGCGCGGCAAAATAAGAAGCAGCTCGTCAAGTTCGTTTGAATTACTTCGTCCCACTGTTGGTCCGACATGCGCGGCAAGAGCGTGTCACGCGTGATACCGGCGTTGTTCACTAGAATGTCCAGTTTGCCGCCGGGGTCGGTGGTAATTTTGGCGAACAGTTCCGCGACGCTTTCGCGGTTCGAGACGTCGCAGGCCATCGCTACCGCTTCGCCACCGCCCGCTACGATTTCATCGACTGTGGACGCAAGCTTCTCAGCATTTCGAGCCACGCAGAGCACCTTTGCACCGCTTTGCCCCAGTCGCACCGCACAGGCTTTCCCAAGCCCTTGGGATGCGCCGGTAACCATTGCGATTTGTCCGCTCAAGTCAACTTTGATTCCGAGGTCACTCATGGAGTCTTTCCGTTTTCTAAAAGCCTATTAAAGAAGCCACCCGGCGGCATGGCCATATCCATTGCCAAATTCAATTGTTCGCCTGCGGTTTAGCCTCACTCAGAGTCGCCTCACGATTCTCTTTACGCCACGCTTTGACAGCCGACTCAATAAATTTTCTAACTATTGTTTGCTTCGCAAAACCTGCTTAATGAGCTCGCTTAAAAATGTGAATTACTCGCTTACGTTTTCACAGCTTGCCTTGCGATCGATCCGTTTGAGCGTTCCTGCCAACACGCGACCTGCGCCGATCTCAATGAACTGATCGACGCCAGCGGCTATCAGGTTCCTAAGAGTCGCTTCCCACTGGACTGTTGAAACCACTTGCCGACTCAACAACTCGATAAATTCCTTGGGATCAGTGTGCGGGGCCGCATCGACGTTAGAGTATACGGGGACTCGCGTCGACTGGAATTGCACGTCGGCCAATGCAGCTTGCAATTTTGCGACTGCAGGTTCCATAAGCGGCGTATGAAATGCACCCGCAACCTGCAAGCGAACTGCTTTCATGGCTCCCGCTTCGACGCTGGCTAGCTCCGCAGACTCGACCGCTGCTGTGTGGCCCGAAATCGCGATATTGCCTGGACATAGGAGGTTTGCGATCTGAGCGTAGGAGTCAGGTGACGAAACAGATTTGCAGACTCCGTCCAGCTTCGCTTGGTCCAAACCGATAATACTGCTCATGCTGCTCGAGACCGCATCCGCAGCAGCTTGCATGGCCGCGCCCCGTAACTGCACCAGTCGTACGCCGTCAGCAAAGCTAAAACCACCCGCCGCGGCAACCGCCGTGTACTCTCCCAAACTCAAGCCAGCCACGCCAACCACGTTCGACCATAGATTGGGGCGCTCTTGTTCAAGCTGCTTGAGCGACGCAAACGCATGTACGAACAAAGCCGGTTGGCTGAATTCCGTACGGCTCAGCTGCTCAGCCGGGCCTTCACGACATAGCTTGAGAAGGTCAAAGCCCAAGATTTCGCTTGCTTCAGCGAACAAGCCGGCTGCCACAGCGCTTCTAGCAACCAAGGCCTCACCCATCCCGACCGCTTGGGCTCCCTGGCCGGGAAACATTAACACGTTTGGCAATTTAAACTCCAAGAAAGCTAAGACCGATTGGATTCACCGCGATGCCCAATCATCCTGCTTTGCGTGTCAACAAAACAAGGACGGCTGACAAGCCGTCCTCGAAACCGTTTTCAGAACACAATTCTCAGCCAAGCCCGCGTGACTTAGCTTGCGTCTTCCATATCAACGACTACGCGACCCATGTAATAGCCACACTTTGGGCATACTGCATGAGTAGGTACGACTGTACTGCACTGCGGACAAAAACCCGTTTGTTTGGGCTTTTTGTGGTGGTGCGAACGTCGCTTGTTAGTGCGTGAATTGGAGTGGCGCCGTTTTGGAACAGCCATGGCCCCGAACCCTTAAATTATGCGTTGTCTTTAGTTGGCTTCCGTGA
>JANPLP010000996.1:0-4438 GCA_031426595.1 Planctomycetia bacterium
GTGCTGGGTCGCGGTGCAGGTCGGTGTTGGAGATGTAGGTCACATCGTAACCCTGTTGCTCTAGCACCGCCGGTGACCGGCCCGGTGCTATGAGCTCCGATCAATTCGTTTGCGTAGGGGCGTTCGTGTTTTAGCGAGGCCATGGCGCTAAACTCGCGCGTGCCACCTGGTGGTCCAAACACACCGACCCGCCGCATCGATCGTGTGACTTCGTCCCACTCCACGCGGCCGCACACGGCGTTACCGGAGAAGAAGCCCACGCTTATTCCCTCGGCGATCGCGGACTGCATGTGTTCAAACATCTCGATCGTCCAGTACTCATCGTGTCCGCAACTAATGAAACCTTTGCCGCGCCGAGGTTGTGCTGGGTCGCGGTGCAGGTCGGTGTTGGAGATGTAGGTCACATCGTAACCCTGTTGCTCTAGCCAGAAGACGAATGGAAACTCCCACAGAAAGAACTCGCCTGAGCCGGTAGAGAGCGGCGCGTCCATAATCTGACAGTACTTGCCATAGGGTCGGTTGAAGCTGACTTGAGACTTGTCGCCCCAATGCCACTGATTCACGCCATCGTCGTACAGGGAGAATTGGGACGGCCAGCGATTGTAGGCTTGCCAAGTGTGGTCGCTGACTTGGAAAACGAGATCTGAATTACGGTTGTCTCGCACGACAAAGATCACGTAGCTCTGCACCCCTTCGCTCAATTCGGTTAACTTGCCAACGTACACACCGCTCGCCCAGTCCTCTGGAATGCGCAGTTCATAAGAGGGTACCCATTGGCAGTTTTGAAGTCGTCTTGTGCCGACCTCGGGCATTGGCTGGACGATACCTGTGATTTTCTCCGATGCATGAACTTGTCTACCTCCATCGCCGTTGTAGTATCCCAGTCGGTAGAAGTCGATCTTAAAGTGGCTCGCCGGATTCGTGCTAACCATTACCTTTAGAGTTTCACCTGGCAGGATACTTGCGTGCGAAACGTAGCCTTCGATCCACGGACATCGATACTTGGAGGTTGGATCGATGCGGGTGTTTTCAAGCATCCATTCGCGTGTGCCTTGGCGTGTATTTTCCTCTATCAAACGCTGGTTTTGATTCGTAGGCTGGATTGCCGATAACTCGCTAATGGGAAGCAGCATTGCTGCACTGCCCGCCGCAGCGACCGCTAGCATGGCGCGTCGATCGAGATCTTTTTCAGATTGTGTAGGCATGATTGTTCTTTCACTATCCATTCACCAGTAACATAGATTAGCGAGGCGAGGTGCAAGTTTCGCTTTAGCAAAAATGATAACAGAGTTACTTCAGCTTTAGTGCACAACCAATTGGAACGCTCCCAGTCGGCGAAGAGCAACAATCGCGAATGATGCGAAGTAGAAAGGAAAAAGATGTCGACTTCAAACAACTTTTTTTCGAGAGTCCATGCACTGTGGTGGATCGGTGTGGGTATTGGAGCCATCGTGATCGTCTTGCTGATTGCGCGACGATTATATGGCGGCTAGGGACGTGGGCAGAAAGTTTGGCCGCCAGCCTGGAGAGATTGGTCGCAGGGCACCTGCTTCTTTAGACAGCCCGCGGGTGCACTGTGTTGTTAAGTTCATTCATGGCGAACCCATCGAGCGTTGACTCATCGAGTGTTGAATTGATTACCTACGTCGTTTCTTCGTTCCACGCGAGCTTGATTTCTTCGAGCTGAACTTGGCTTTGAGCGTTCCGCTTTTGGGTTTGCGGCTTGGTGAGTCGGCTCGTTTGACGGCTTTACCGCCGGTGCGCACTGGTCCGCTGGCTTCGCTGCGTGAAGTGTGATTGGCGACTACGCTAAGGAAGAGGGCTCGGCGGGCTAGATCGCATTCTTCGATGCGTACGGTCAGTTCATCGCCGAGTCGAAAGCGATTGCCGCTGCGGAAGCCTTCGATGTAGTGACCCTGCTTTTCAAAGCGATAGCGATCTTTGGGAAGGCTTTTGATACTGACAAAACCTTCGGCAGGGAATTTGGTACCGCGTACGTAAAAACCTTCGGGGGTCACACCGCTGATGACGCCGGGCATCGATTGTCCGATTTGTTTGTTCAGAAAGTGAAGGATCTTGATCTTGATCACTTCACGTTCGGCCCACTCGGCGTTCTGTTCTTTGTCAGAGCAATGATGGCCAAGGGTGATGAGCACAGGGAACGGATCGCCGGCGGGTTTGACGCCTCGTACCAAGCGATCGACGGTGCGGTGGACTTGCAAGTCAGGATAGCGTCGAATGGGGCTGGTGAAGTGGCAGTAATGGTCGAATTGCAAGGCGTAGTGTTGTTCGAAATCGGGTTGATAGACAGCTTTGCTCATCGACTTGAGAATAGCGTAGTTCACCGCGAACTCGGTCGGTTTGCCTTTAACCGAATCGACAACTTTTTGAATCTCGAAGCGATCTTCGAGGTTCTTCACGCGGATGCCGAGATCTTGCACGAAATCGGTCAGCTTGCGAAGCTTTCGTCGTTCAGGTGCGGCGTGTGCGCGGCGTAGAAACGGAATTTGCAAATCGTCTAACCACATAGCGACGGCTTGGTTGGCGGCCAGCATAAATTCTTCGATAATCTGGTGGCTCTCGGTGTTCTCGACTAAGCGCGCGCCTTTCACTTTGCCGGCTTTGTCGAGATCGATTTTCACCTCAGGCAGATGCAATTCGATGGCTCCGACCGCTCGACGATTGCGGCGGAGAACCATGGCTAATTCGTGCATATCGCCGAGCAGATTCCAGATTTCAGGTGTCAAGCGATCGCGCCAAGATTCACGGTCGCTGAGGTACTGATCTACTTGTTCATAGTTCAGCCGTTTGTCGTTATGGATGGCTGAGTTAAAAACTTCTTGGTGGACGACTGTGCCTGTGGGCGTCATCTCCATCAACACCGTTTTTGTCAGTCGGATTTTATCGGGCTGCAAGCTGGCCAAGTGATTGCTGATCAGCTCCGGCAGCATCGGGATGACTCGGTCTGGCAAGTAGACGCTGGTGGCGCGTTGGCGAGCTTCTACATCGAGAGCGGTACCAACTGGAACGAAGTGAGCCACATCGGCGATGTGCACCAGCAATTCCCAATGTCCCTTTTCATTTTTGCTAAGCGAGATGGCGTCGTCGAAGTCGCGGGCGTCATAGGGGTCGATGGTAAGCGTAACAACTTTAGTGAGATCGCGACGATCGGGTCCGATTTCTCCTTCGACAAAAGCATCTGCCAGCTCGCGAGCTTGATCGATGACTTCGGCCGGGAACTCTTCGGCGAGGCTGAACTGCCGCATGACGGCGAGCGTATCGACGGCTGGATTTTTGCTCGAGCCGAGCACTTCCATGATCACCGCTTCGCCTTGCGTTTCGCCTTCGGGGTAACGCACGATCTCAACGACGACTTTGTCTCCTGCTTGCACTGGCAAGCCGCGCACATCGCCAACTGAAACGGGGCCACCGATCGAGACTCCATCGAGCCATACGACCGATTGTCCTTCGTGCTCACCATAAGTTCCGGCAAATTGGCGGCGAGCGCGTTCGAGTACTTCAAGCACTTCGCCTTCTGTACCGGATCCACGACGACTCGGTCGCACGCGGATTTGCACCATGTCTCCATCCATGGCTGAACTGGTTTGTCCGGCAGGGATAAAGATGTCTTCTGTGGTTGCGAGGCGGCCGGTCATCACGGGCCGCACAAAGCCGAAGCCCGCAGCGGCTTGACGGAATGTCCCTCGAGTCAGTTTGGGATCGCCGGACATTTGCTCTGCGGTCACGACCAGATGATTACCACCGTAAGCGAGTTGACCGGTGAGCACTAAGCTCTTCACCGCTTTACGAACTTCACCGTACTGATCGGGAGGCAACCGCAGGGCTTGATGAATACCCTTGGGCTTCGTGGGTTGGTATTGCGGGTGGTATACGAAATCTAAAATTTGTTGGGCCAGTTGCTGCTGACCGTCGTTATCTGTCACTGGAAAGAATGCCGTGCTGAAAAAGTTACGAAATGCCAACGCAAGAAATGCTTGGCACGTCACAAAGACGAACTTGGCGTGCGGAATGTTCACGCGAATGAACGTTGTCCTGTTTCACGCATCTCTAGTTTGACAGTCAGACTCGCGGCAGAACAGGCTTTATTCCGCCGAATTCCATGTTTTTGTCGCATTTCCGTCGGTCGCTTGAGTTTCTCGTTCACTTATCTATCACGCAGCGATTCTCAATTTTTTTAAGCTGAGCGTTGCCAGTTTGAACTCGGCGTTGCGTCGGCTGAGTCGATTTCAGCGAGCAGATGCTGGGCTGGGGTGTCATTGAACGGGCCGACGAAGTGGCGCTGTAACAATTTGGGGAAGGTTCGGAAAGCTGACGGCGAATAGGCTATAGCGTTGAATTAAACTAGACGGATAACGCAAATTAGGTACCATAGGAATTCCAACTCAACCCATCAGCTCCCTGAGATTTTGTAACTTAT
>JANPLP010000997.1:0-6151 GCA_031426595.1 Planctomycetia bacterium
CTGTGGGAAGAGGTGCAAAATGGGCTCCACGCGGCAGCGGCAAAGTACGGCCATTCGATTCGTAGTGTCGGTGTAGATACTTGGGGTGTCGACTACGTGTTGCTGGACCGCAACGATGACGTGGTTGGGCCTTGTTTTCACTATCGCGACAAACGTACGAACGATATCTTCGATTCTGCTTTTAGTCGCCTCGATCGCAATGCGATCTTCAGCGAAACGGGCCTGCAGTTCATGGAAATTAATACGGCTTATCAATTGCTGTCGATGCGGCTGGAGAACTCGCCGCTCCTCGACATTGCCGAACGTTTTTTAATGGTGCCCGATTATTTTCACTGGCAACTATCGGGTGAAAAGTGCAACGAGTACACGAATGCATCGACTACTCAGTTGCTCCACGCAGAATCGGGTGATTGGAGTCGTACGGTGCTGGACGCACTTGAGTTACCGCGACACCTCTTTTCATCTCCGGTGCAACCAGGTGTAAAGCTCGGTAAAATCAGCTCGGGAGTTGCCCAGCGAACGCAGCTCTCCCCCGACATTGATGTGATCGTTCCAGCCACTCATGACACCGGTTCAGCGGTTCTTGCCGTCCCATCCAATTCGTTCGCGCAGGAGCAACCGGATTGGTGTTACATCAGTTGTGGCACCTGGTCGCTGATGGGAGTCGAGGTAGCGAGGCCTGTCATCAACGATAGCTGCAAGCTATTCAACTTTACGAACGAAGGTGGTGTGCAGGGTAGCGTCCGGTTGCTAAAGAATATCTGTGGGTTATGGATTGTTCAGCAATGCCGAGCTCAGTGGAAGCGAGAAGGGCACGATTGGAGCTGGGATCGATTAATTCAGTTGGCTGAGCAATCGCCGAGCATGGTTTCAATCATCGATCCAGATGATCCCGCCTTTGCAGCGCCGGCAGACATGCCGAACGCGATTCGCGATTATTGCCGACGGTCAGGCCAAGTATTGCCTGAAAATGAAGGCGCCATCATCCGCTGCGCGCTAGAGAGCTTGGCGCTCAAGTATCGTCTGGTACTGGACTATCTCGAGCAACTAGTGGGCAAGCAATTGTCGACCATTCATATGGTTGGCGGCGGGGTGCAAAACCGCATGCTCTGCCAATTTGCCGCGGACGCCTGCCAGCGGGCGGTGGTCGCTGGCCCAGTCGAAGCGACCGCATTCGGAAATGTTTTGATGCAATCTATCGGTTCTGGTGAACTTAACTCGATCGATGAAGCTCGCCGCCTGGTTCGATCCGCGAGTGACATTCGCAGCTATTCACCCCGACCGCACGGACGGTGGGATGAAGGTTTCGGTCGGTTGCGACAATTGGTGATGGCAGGTCAATAAAGCAGCCGTCACGGCTTGATGACTCGTTCTACTCTGCCGCGAGTCCAGAGTTTGCGTTCACGTTTGTGTACTTAACGACCCACTGCTGGCCGTCATCGACAACGTGCGAGCGGGCAGCGTTGTCGAGTCGTAGTACTAGTTCTCGATCAGCGGGATCGCAGTGAGCTCAGCGCAGGTCATGGTTCCTGACGCGGGCAATACGTTCGCTAAACCAGCCGTTCATGTAAGCGGCTGCTTCGCTGAGTCGACCGCCAGCCCACTGTAGCCTTGCGTGGGTCGACGCAACGAACTGCTTGAACTCGGGCGAAAAGCTCGCGGCTGGATCGACTGAGAAATTGCGAGCCTGAGCGATCGGAATGGCAACTTCATTGCCAGCGGCGGTAGGGTAGATGATGAACAAAGGGGTCGATGAACTAAATCGCTGGGCGAGCGGATGCTTTTCGAAATTCGGCGAAACGGGTTTGAGCGACTTTGCATAACCGCCGATGGCATTTGACGCTGTCGGCAATACGGAACTGTACCAGCCTTTGACCGCCTCGCCCGTGAGTTTTCCAACTCGGGCCATTCCACTGAACTGAAAGAGCTCGTTTTGCAGCATGCAATCCCAAGTTGCCAATGTGGCTAGTGCATCCGCAAATCGCTGTTCATTTTCCAGTTGCTGGGTTGGCACTGCGATGGCCAGCGGTGAAATCCAGTTCGCTGCACTTGCTTGTTCGAGCTGAAGATCGCGGAGCACAAGCGATTGTGGACGCAATGCATTGACTGAAAAGTTATCATCAAAGTAATCAGCAATTCGAATGCTATGAAATACGAACACCGGCGCGAAGTGAATCTGAGCTGCTTGCTGGCTCTCGAAATCGCATGAGCAGGCCGCAAAAAAAGACTTATGGAATTGCCAAGCATCGGCCGTCAGCTCAGGATGCGCGGCGACGACGACCAACTTTTCTTCCGCGACGATGTTTGAGAGATTGCTCGGTCCGTATTCAACCAAGTCGGCGGTGAGTGGAAGTCGGTAGAAAGATTCCAGTTGAGCACAATCAACTCCATCGTAAAGATCGGAACCGACGAGCGATTGCGAAGCAACATGACTGTGCTGCGTTGAGTTACGAGGGGTTGGGGCGGGCGGTGAACCTTGATCCGGAGCCGCTAGCGTCAACTCAATTACTCGTGCTTGAGTCGAGTTTGACGATGGTAGCGACAAGGACTGAGCATCATGATGACCCATGCAATCTTGCTGGATCATTCCCCAATCGGTTGGAGCGAGAGGGAAATGGTGAGGTAGATCGTGAGCTTTCGCAACTGAGGCGGTCGCGATAGTTGCCAGCGCGACGCGACAGGCAAGCGATCGATAGAACTTTGCCAAACGTGTTTTCATATTGATTCCTCCTAGTTCAATGCCTGCGTCGGCCTCGCATGCATCGCCGGGAGATCCAGAATCCATTAGGGAGTGCTGTCCGTAAAACGCTCATCCGCTGAGCGTCAACGCGTGGCATCCGGTGGGAAGTGGATCTCTCGGAGGTCCGGTTCGGGTGGGTTATTCACGACATCGAAGTTGCTGACCGGCGGGGGAGAGCCGCCGGTCAACATCTTCGTTTAGGATTGGTATCTTCGATCCAATGCACGCGACCAGTGGAGCGGGCCAGTTGGAGGCTGGCGAGTGGGCTTGTGCGTCGGTTGCCAAGTTTGCCTCAGCAGTATTGTTTATCGAGCAGTTAAGGTCTGTGCAGTCGCCATTTTCACGAATCGGGAGCATTGCCACTAAGCTAGTGTGTGGGTGGTGCGCTCTTGTCCGCTCGTGACGATGGAAACGTGTGGAACACCCGCTCCTGGTTTTAACGAGTCGAGCCGTTGTCTAAGAACAAATCGAGCGCGATCCAATGCGTGTTTCCAAATCGCGATTCCATTGCGAGGGATATTGAAGACAACAACGTTTACAATCGCCAACTGTTCGAACTCCGCGTGGCATCAACCTGAGCTAGGGCCTCGGTCCACTGGCAACTCCTTCGCTGTGACGAGCCATCGGCGGTTCGCAGCAGTTATTTTGCTACAGTGACGTTCCAGCGCATCGCTTTAAAGAATCGCGTTAGAGAAATGGACTATGTCAGAAACAAGTATCTCTGATTTTATCGTCGTTGGTGGTGGCATCGTCGGCTTGGCAACTGCTTGGCGTTTGATGCAGCAGTTCCCTGATGCCAAAATCACACTGCTCGAAAAAGAAGCCCGCGTGGGTTCGCATCAGTCTGGTCGCAACTCGGGCGTGTTGCATTCAGGTATTTACTACAAGCCCGGCTCGCTGAAAGCGGTGACATGTCGCGCCGGCAAATCGCAGATGGAAGCGTTTTGTCGCGAGCACAGCGTGCGTTATGAAACTTGTGGCAAAATCATCGTTGCCCTTGATGAAACCGAAGTTCCCAGGTTGGAATCGATTTATGAACGCGGTGTTGAAAATGGAGTGACATCGCACTGGTTAGACGCAGCGGCGATTCGGGAAATCGAGCCGCATGCAGCGGGAATTCGCGGCTTGCACGTCCCGGAGTCTGGCATTGTCGACTACCCCGCAGTCTGCGAAAAACTAGCTGCGTTACTGACGGCTAGCGGCCACGTCGTGCGGCTCAGTCGCGAGGTGACGGCGATTCAAGCCGATCGTAAGCAGGTCACTGTAAGCTGTGGGAAAGAGCGGTTGACGGCAGGGTTTCTGGTAACCTGCGGTGGTCTGTACAGCGATCGATTGGTCCGTCTAAGCGGGTTGAAACCGCCAGCCCGCATCGTTCCGTTTCGCGGCGAGTACTACGAATTGAAAACGGATCGGCGGCATTTGTGTCGCAACTTGATCTATCCTGTTCCCGATCCCAAGTTTCCATTTTTGGGGGTTCACTTCACTCGCATGATTGGTGGTGAAGTGGAATGTGGTCCGAACGCCGTCTTGGCGTTGGCTCGTGAAGGTTACTCGTGGGGCCAAGTGCGCATCGGCGACTTGGCCGAGTCGCTGACTTATGGCGGCTTTCTAAAATTGGCAACTCGACATTGGCGTATGGGCTTGGGGGAAATCCAGCGATCGTTGTTCAAATCCGCCTTTGTGAAGGCGCTGCAGCGCTTGTTGCCGGAAATACAGGCCAGCGATTTGACACCTTGCCGCGCGGGTGTTCGAGCTCAAGCGTTGGCCGCTGATGGGTCGATGATCGATGATTTTCTGTGGGTTACGGCCCCTCGTATGGTGCACGTCTGCAACGCGCCAAGCCCAGCGGCGACCGCTTCACTGGAAATCGGTCGCATCATCGCGCAACGGGTAGCTGCTTCACTGGCTGAGTGAACCGCGATTCCTCTCGCCTGGCTACTTTCAACACCGGGGAACGGGCAACGCGCTAAGTTGCAGTCAAGAGTGGACCGGCGTGCTAGAATTCACTTGTGGCGGAATCGAGTTCCGCTCTGAACGGTTTTTCACTCAAGGGACGCATTCATGCAATGGCTTCGCATACTACCGGGCCTTCAGTTTCTTCCGGTCGCACTGCCGGTAGCTTTTCTGACACTCGCGCTCCAACCCACACTCGGCTGGACACAAGACTCTACACGGACGGTGGAAAAGAAGGCAACTGATTTGAAGTCTGCTGATTCGAAGTCCGCGGGCACTCAGCCAGCCTCAAACTCCGCGGAGAGCTCAACGAAATCCGATAAGGAAGACGCAAAAGCGGATTCGAAAAAGACGAAGAAAGAAAAACTCAAGTTCGTTCGCGTTGCAAAGGATGACAACAAAAAACCGCTGGCGCTGCAAACCGCCGTGGTCACCTACAAGTCGGACTCTCAAGAGACAGCAGGTGTTGAAGTCACACTCATCGGCGCCGTTCACATCGCTGAAAAATCTTATTACGAAGATCTGAACGAGCAGTTCAAAAAGTATGACGTTCTACTTTACGAAATGGTGATGGATCCCAGTCAGGGTGTGCCGGAAGCGAACGAACGCGGTTCGAGCCCCATTAGCTCGGTGCAGGTTGGTATGAAAGATATGCTAGAGCTGTCGTTTCAGTTGGATGAAGTGGATTACAAAGCCAAAAATTTTGTTCATGCTGATATGACCCCGGAAGAGATGTTCGAGAGCATGAACAAGCGCAAAGAAAGTGTCTTCAAAATGCTCTTGCGTTCGGTGGGATCAGGATTGGCCATGCAAGGTTCTGGGAAATCGAACGACTTGGATGTAATCTCAGCCATGCTATCGGATGATCGCGCACAGGGAATGAAGCGGGCGATGGCCGAACAGTTCGAAATGATGGACGGCCAGATGGCAGCTCTGCAAGGCGACGATGGACGGAGCACTTTGATCACCGAACGCAATGCGAAAGCGTTTCAAGTCCTACGCGATCAAATCAAAGCAGGTAAGAAGAAAATTGGGATCTTCTACGGTGCGGGGCATTTCGAAGACATGCATCAGCGATTGATTGATGAGTATCGCATGCAACAGGTCGAAACCACATGGATGGATGCTTGGGACCTAAAGTAGGTTATGGCTGAGCGGGTTAGCTGCCGTTGACTCTACGGACAAGGCGATCGGAACTTAAACGGTCAATGATCGGAACAGAGCAGTGCTGTTTCGAGCCATGATTTCCAATGATCGATCTGAGCCGCATCGAGCGAATTTTCGTGCTTGCCGAAAGTGACCTGACGATTGCCAGCCGGCCAAGCTAGATGAGCTTCGAATAGACCGCTTTCATCGACCACCAAACGCAATTGAAGTGGATCTTGCGGCAGTCGGGCTGGAAATGCCTCGCTTGGTTTAATCGCGCCGAGCCGATGCCAAGTATCTTCTCCCAGACGC
>JANPLP010000998.1:0-1786 GCA_031426595.1 Planctomycetia bacterium
CGGGATATGACCGAAGTTCTGCGGGCGGAGCGCCAAAGCTTCGAGCACGCCTGGACGGAAGAAGATTTCCTCCAATGCCTCCGCCAACGGAACTGCATCGGTATGGTCGCAGAGCACGACGACCGCGTCGTCGGCTTCATGATCTACGAACTGCATAAAAACCGTTTGCACTTGTTGAATTTTTCAGTCGACCCTGAGTCGCGCCGGTGCGGCGTCGGTTCGGCGATGATGGAAAAGTTGGCGGGTAAGTTGTCGATCGAGCGGCGCAATCGCATCATGCTTGAAGTCCGCGAGACCAACCTTGAAGCCCAATTGTTTTTCAAGACATTCGGCTTCAAAGCGATTTCCGTCCTACGTGACTTCTATGAAGACACCACTGAAGATGCTTACCTGATGCAGTACCGTTATCGTCCAACGGCTGAAGAGTTGGAGATGGATGACGAGAACGTTCGCCGTATGGCCAGCTAGGTCGATGGCAGCGTTTGATCCGGTCCGCAAAACACAATCAACACCTTCACAGAGTTTCTGTGGAGGTGTTTCTCCTTTTAGTGCAATGCGATAACTTCTCGCGGGGCTGTTTTTCGTATGACCAAGCAACCGATTCAGAGCGACAAGGAGCTTCTGCTGACCGCTTCGCGGTTCACCGTCGAGCGTGTTACTCAGCAGCTTGAGGATGGTTCAAGCATGTCGCGAGAGGTGGTGCGTCATCCTGGCGCGGTGGTAATTGTGCCAGTTCTCGCTGATGGTCGCATCTGCTTGATTCGAAACTTTCGAATCTCGGTAAATCAAGAACTGCTCGAACTTCCCGCTGGTACGTTAGAGCCCCCTGAGCCGCCGATCCAAACGGCGCGTCGCGAGTTGATCGAAGAAACGGGTTATCGATGTGAGAAGATCGAGCCATTGTGCGAGTTCTACATGTCGCCTGGAATTCTTGATGAACGCATGTATTGCTACTTGGCGACTGGATTAACGCTCGGTGATCCAGCCCTCGAACGCGGTGAGCAGATCAGCAATTATCCAGTCACTATTGCTGAGCTAAGACGGCTTCTGGCTTCAGGCGAGATCAAAGATTCAAAATCGCTATCAGCGCTGCTGTACTATGCCTTGCTTGGCAGTGATCCAACCTTTCAGCTTGGTGACGGAAGCTGATCGTGTGCCGTCTTTTTTTTCCGTAACTTGAGCAATGTCACGATAAGCATGTTGATCGATAGCAGAGTTGCAGCCAGAGTTACGGCGAGTAAGAGGTAGCTGACAGTGTCCAGTTCCCAGCGTGCTCGACCTCGGAATGTTTGCGCAACCGCATAGAGCAGCCATGCAAAGTGAGCCACGACGACTGATGCAACGCAAACCCAGCTATGGGGTTGTTGAAGTGATTTGCAGAACCAGGCCAGGAATACCAATGTTTGGATGGCGTGCAGAGCAGCCCCGTGCGGGAACTTTAATACGCCTCGTAATCCCAGTGTCTCCGGAGCAAATCCTTGTATTTGCGCCGACTTGCCTATGGCAGTGATGACAAAGCCAAGTAGGCACGAAATGACCAGTAAAAGCATGCCATAGCGGATGGCAAGTTGCATTGCAGGGGTGGGGGGGATCTCGTCGGTGGGCACATGTTGAGAAAGTCGTCCAGCCAAAAAAGTTCGCACAGCAATCCAAACGATGAAAGCAGTTGCAATCACGATCAAGATCAACATTAGCAGCTCAATAGTAATGTTGAAAACTCCGTCTTGATTGAAATGGCTCCTAGTGCCGCGCCAGGCTTGCAAGGTAATTAGAGCCACTTCCGCGA
>JANPLP010000999.1:0-1375 GCA_031426595.1 Planctomycetia bacterium
CACTTTTTTCTGGATGACATCGATGTTGATCGTGAAACGCCCTTCCTCGTGGAGCACTTCGCGCAACAGGCTTTCTAGCGCGCAACTACCACATCAGCAATCGGGACATTTGGTTGGACGCAGCGGTTGAACACACGACTAAGGCGTTTTTAGGGATGACAGTTCAATGCGCTCGTTGTCATGATCACAAATACGATCCAATCTCCCAAGAGCATTTCTATCAATTTCGAGCGATCTTCGAGCCGCATCGAACACGCACGGACCAGGTCGCAGGTGAAGCGGATGTGAAGCGGAGTGGCGTGCCAAGAATCTACGATGCGGAACTGACTGCAGAGACCTATTTGTACGAACGCGGTAACGAAAAGATGCCTCGCAAAGACAAACCCATTCAGCCTGGTGTGGTCAATTGGATTCCTGCCGCTTTTGAGACGTTTGCAGTGAATCTGCCGCGCGACAGCTACTACCCGGAGCTCAGTGAAATCGCTCGAACGAATGTAATGAATGCCAAAATGCTGGCCAAGCGAAATGCCGCTGCGGAGCTCGAGACTCTACGAGCGAAGGGGGCGGGCGAAAATGATCCCGACGAAGACGCCGCTTTTCAAGCCGAATTGCAGGTGGCTAAATTTAACGTGGGATGCGCGGAGGTTGACCTGATGTCAACGACCGCACGTTATACAGCCGATGAGTCGAAGTACTCCACGGAAGTAGTCGAGCATACTCCGCTCGCTCGAGAGGCCGCAGTAAAAGAACACCACTTACAACGACTACAGTTAGCTCTAAGTGTTGCCGAAAAGCGATTGGCGTTTGAGAAGGCGAGTCATTCCAAAGTTAAGGATGAATCAAAACGAACCGCAGCGATTGAAGCGGCTCAAAAAGCACTGAACGAAGCTGAGAAGAAAGCCGGCGAATTTGGGGAACTGGCCGCGGACAGCGTTGCGTACACCCCAGTGGGCAAAGAGTTACCACGTCAAAGCACTGGGCGCCGCTCCGCGCTGGCACGGTGGATTGTGAACCCAGCCAACCCGCTCACAGCTCGTGTGGCCATCAATCACATCTGGATGCGTCACTTTGGGACTCCGTTGGTAGAGAACGTCTTTGATTTTGGGATGAAGGCAGCGCAGCCTGAGTTGCTTGACACTTTGAATTGGTTATCCGCCGAGCTGATTGAAAGCGGCTGGGACATGAAGCACATTCATCGGCTGATTGTTCTATCGGAAACTTATGCGCTCGCATCGGACGACCTCAATAGTACTCGGTTGCAGAGGAATGCGGCAATTGATCCTGACAATCGCTACTACTGGCGTGCGAATGTTCGACGCATGGATGCAGAGGAAGTGCGCGACAACTTGCTGACCGCCGGTGGATGTTTGGATGC
>JANPLP010001000.1:0-8832 GCA_031426595.1 Planctomycetia bacterium
TTCGGCCCAAAAATCGACCACCACCAGTCGCTCTTTGGAACCTTCAAAAACCACCGCTTCGAAATCATCATCGGTGGCATTGATCAACCACTGTTGACTGGTTGATTCGGAATTCGGCTCGGACATATCAACAAACCTTGGATTTGAATTTATTTTGGGCTGGAGCATTCGAAGCGATTTTCCGGCGTTGGCAATACTGCATTGCCGGAACGGCGAGTTGCTTGTTCCGGCCTACTTCCTGTACATTCTCCGCCAAGCCAACCTATACCACGATCTGGTCACCTTGCCCAGTTGCCGGAACTCTTGAAGTCAGGTGGCTGGAACTTCGTTTGATCTATTCTGTGACCGCTGTGCTAGCGAACGCCATAGCAGCAACGTGATAAACCCCATCGCAATCGCGAGCGAACTCCACTGGTAAAACGTGAGCCCCGTTGCATCGCGTCGTTCAGGACGCCAATACTCACTAATGAAGCGAAACGCAGAGTAAGCAAGCATGTAAATTGGCATCCAGTTACCGTGCGCAGCCGCAAAAATTGGCTGGCGGTGCTGCAAACAGTTACTTTGACCTTGTTTGGCCCCAATAACCAGTAAACCAAAGCAGAGATGGAACAGCAGCTCATACAACTGCGCAGGGTGACGCAATAAATCGCCATGGTCGGGAGCGTGAACAAATCGAAGCCCCCAATGCTGATTGGTGGCAACTCCATAGCAGCAACCGTACAGCAAGCAGCCCAAGCGCCCGACAGCAATTGAGATGGCCACTGGTAAGACAAAGGTGTCTCCCGTTGCGACTTTAATGTGAAGCGACCACTTTGCTACTTCAACACCGATATACCCGCCAACTAATCCCCACAAAATCGTCTTGCCATCGCTCATCCAGGCCGCAACGACTCCCGCATCTGGACCTGCGCTAAGTAAGAACGGTAGCTTGGCGGCAAACGTTGCACCCAAGAGTGCACCTAGTGCAATTCCCAACTTCTGAGACGCGCTGATTCGCAGCCGCATCTGCCCATGCTGAATCAAGCGGGCTGCAATGGCCGTAGCGAGTATCATGCACACAAAGTATGCCAAGCGAGAACCGATCATCAACTGTACTCGTTTTCGGACGACCGTTTCCCATGCGCGCTACTGGCATCGTCTTCCCGCGTTTCTTGAGGTTTGCAAAACACTCGAAAGAGTCCAGCCGCCGCCAGCATGATTAGCAAAAATGCGACTGCGGAACCAACGACCATTCCGGACGGTGCGGGCCCATAGTCCTTACTTGGTAACCAGGATTTTGTTGCCATGGATGTGAAAGTACAAATCGGCACATACAAAACGAATGCGGGTACAGTTAATCCGAAGGCGAGAAGAACCCCACTGCCGGATGGAAGCGGCGAATCGCGCAGCAAGCAAATTAGAACCGCGAGGGCTGTAAACAAACCGAAGAAAGGGACGCCATAGATGTATAACGAGATGCGGAAAAGTGGATAGCCAATTAATGCACCAACTCCGGTTCCGAAGAGTAATGCCACGATGACGACTGAGAACAGCCCACCGACAAACGAAATGCGCTTCCGCGTCGCCGCTGCAATCGTAGTTCGTTTCGTCGGCGGTACGTAAGGGTTTGTCATGGATGTCGAATAGGCAAAGTTGGGAGCTGTGCAGTGATCGCACCGTTTTCGCGCGTCGGCTTGTTCACTCGCGTCCCCGCGGCTCCTCTGTGGGCCGCATGCGAACATGAATTCCGAATGCGAAGGTCAACAAAAGCACTAAGAAAGCAAACGCAGAGCTGACTATGATACCTGAGGAGGTTGGAAGATAGTCATTAGTACCGAGCACGGTGGTTGTCGCGCCCGCACAAAGGGAACACACCGGTACATACAGTATGTACGAAAAGAAAGCATAAAAAAGTGCTAAAAAACACCTCATTCGCCACGATAGTTGTTTGCTTTGAACCTGGAGCATCACGACAAAGTAGGCAGCCATCCATCCTAGCGCTGGCAAGCCGAAAATCATAGCCGTTTCTAACCCACCCCAACTCCAACCCCTCTCCACTGTCGTTACCAAACCTAAACCGACTGTCGTGCCGATGACTAACGCAATCAATGCCACGCGAGGAAACCCACCTCGATAAAAGCGGTTGTCTGTAGCCATACGAGGCTCGAACGATGGCGGAGGTGAGTACGGATTCGTCATACATCGCGCGCCTCGCTCTTCGAACTGGCAGTAACCGTGCTCTGGGTAGCAGTTCACAAGTCGAGGCAAAACATTGCGAGAGCTAAAGCCACAGCGTGAATCATTGCACACCCAACGCAACTAAACTTCGAAGTCAGTATATGTGTTATTGATCAATCACTGGTCACTGGTTGATCCAGATTTTGGGTCGGAAATATGAATGCTGCATTGCCGGAACGGCGCGTTGCTTGTTCCGGCCTACATCCTGTGCGTTCTCGGCAAGGGTTTGGATTTGATTTATTTTCGGCTGGAATATGCGGTGAGGGTTCGGGCGTTGGCAATGCTGCATTGCCGGAACGGCGCGTTGCTTGTTCCGGCCTACATCTTGTGCGTTCTCCGCGAGGGCTTGGATTTGAATTTATTTTGGGCTGGAATATGCGGTGCGGTTCGGGCGTTGGCAATGCTGCATCGCCGGAACGGCGCGTTGCTTGTTCCGGCCTACATCCTGCTCAAGATCGAATTTCCGCAGGCGGTTCCCGAAGCTGAACATCCCAACGCAAAGCGGCTAGGGTGGGTTGATTCCTCGGTGGAAACCAAGCACAATGCGCACGTATATACCGAACGTCAGGCGGTTTGAATTTTTGTGGTCTTAGCTTTGCGAATTTCCGCTAGCTTAGCGCATGAATTCATAAGTAGTACGGTTGCGATGCGGGGATCGCCGCAACTTAAGCTACGGGCGTTCAAAGAGAAGCTGGGTTTTCGTCTCTTCGTCTGACTTGTTTCGTACAATATGGCCATAAATCACACGTTTTTCGGTTACAAAACCGAAGGTTTCCACGACGAGCTCTTTGACGCGGAGGGCAATCCACGAGCCGGAGGGCAGTTGCTTGTCGACTGTGTGAACAGCTTGCCTTTGGGGGTCTTGGGCGAGCGTCAGGAAGCGATCGAACGCGCACTGCACCGCATGGGAATCACGTTCGCCGTATACGGCGACACTAGCGGCACGGAAAAGATTTTTCCTTTTGATATTGTCCCTCGGATCGTCGAAGCAGCGGAGTGGGCGCGAATAGAGGCCGGGTTGAAGCAGCGTATTCGCGCGCTCAACATGTTTATCGATGATGTCTACCACGCTCAAAATTCGATCAACGATGGAATCGTCCCCCGCGAGTTGCTCAGCAAGGCGACTTCTTACCGTGAAGCATGCCACGGCTTGTTTCCTCCCAAAGGAATTTGGTGTCACGTCACCGGCACAGACTTGATTCGGCATAGCGATGGCGAGATCTACGTGCTGGAAGACAACTTGCGTTGCCCTTCGGGTGTTTCGTACGTGCTTCAGAATCGTTTGTTGATGAAACGAACTTTCCCGCAACTATTCGCTGCTTCGAACATCCGTCCGGTAATCGATTATCCGACAAAACTTTACGAAACGTTGATCTATCTTGCGCCAGAGCATGTGAACGAACCTCGCATCGTGGTGCTCACACCCGGCATTTATAACTCAGCCTATTACGAGCATTCCTTCCTTGCGCAGCAGATGGGCGTGGAACTCGTCGAGGGTCGTGACTTGGTGGTCAAAGACGGTTTTGTGTTCATGCGTATGACCGACGGGTTCCAGCGTGTGGATGTGATTTATCGCCGCATCGATGACGACTTTATTGATCCGGAAACATTTCGATCTGATTCGATGTTAGGCGTGCCGGGCCTGATGGAAGTTTACCGTCAAGGTCGGGTGGCTCTAGCCAATGCGCCAGGGACAGGAGTCGCGGATGACAAAGTCATTTATGCGTTCGTACCGGACTTGATTCGCTACTTCTTAAACGAAGAACCGATTCTACCGAACGTGCCGACCTACATCTGCGAAAAAGAAGAAGATCGCAAATATGTGCTAGCAAACTTGGACAAGTTGGTGGTGAAAGCGGCGAATGAAGCGGGTGGTTACGGCATGCTCGTCGGTCCTCATTCGACCAAGGAACAGCAGGCTGAGTTCGCGGTTAAGATCAAGGAAAATCCTCGCAACTATATCGCTCAGCCCACTTTGTCTTTGTCACGTGTCCCCACGTTGTGCGAGGGTGGATTCGAGGGGCGCCACGTGGATTTGCGGCCATACATTTTGTGCGGCAAAGATATTTGGGTGCTTCCGGGCGGATTGACCCGCGTTGCGTTGCGTAAAGGATCGCTGGTCGTCAATTCATCTCAGGGCGGCGGCAGCAAGGATACTTGGGTCATCGCAGCGGATGGTGAAGAGACTGCGACTCCGGAAGCGGCTTTGTAACAACGGTGTGTTGGTAGTCAGTGGGTGGTATGAGCAAGTTCTAATTAAGAGTTAAGCATCTGTCATGCTAAGTCGTGTTGCTGAGTCGATTTACTGGATGGCGCGTTACATTGAACGAGCCGAGAATATTGCGCGTTTCATCGACGTGACATTGAACCTCATTCTCGACCAACCTCAGACGGCTCATTTGCAATGGGTTCCTCTGGTCTCAACCACGGGGGATCATGAGTACTTTAACAAGAAGTATCATCAACCCACCGAAGCCAACGTGCTTCGATTCCTGACGTTCGATCGCGAGTATCCGAATTCGATTCTCTCATCGCTGAGTATGGCGCGCGAGAATGCCCGCACGGTGCGCGAAGCGATCTCGTCAGAGGCTTGGGAGCAAATCAATGAGTTCTATCACTTCGTGCGTCACGCCGCGCGAACCGATGGTCGGATGTCGACGCCACCCGACTTTTTCAACGCTGTGAAGCAGCACAGCCAACTGTTCAATGGCATTCTCGATGCGACATTATCGCACGCCGCGGGCTGGCACTTTGCCAATGTCGGACGGTTGCTCGAACGAGCCGATAAGACCAGCCGCATTCTCGATGTAAAGTACTTCACCTTACTCCCCACGCTGCAGGATGTGGGTACAACGCTAGACGATTTGCAGTGGTCGAGCGTGCTCAGGTCGGTGTCGGCATTCGAAATGTATCGCAAGCGCTTTCACGGGATCACCATTCATCGCGTCATCAGTTTTTTGATGCTTGATCGCAGCTTTCCACGTTCAGTACTTTTCTGCGTGGACTGGGCTGATCACTCTCTGCATCAGATTTGCGGCAGTCCGCTGGGATCTTACTGCAATTCGGCGGAGCAGAAGCTCGGCCGACTGAAGGCGGATCTTGCGTTCGCCGACGTGAACACCATTATCAATCAGGGTTTCCATGAGTTTATTGATGGATTGCAGGGTAATATCAACGGCGTCGGTGGAGCGATCCATGACACGTTCTTCGCAGTTCGTAGTGTGGGGGCAAACCAAAGCCAGTTCCAGTCTAAATAAGGTGGTGAAATGACGATTCGAGTTGCCCTGAACCATCGCACTTCCTACGACTACGACAAGTTGATCTCAGTCAACCCGCAAATGGTGCGCCTGCGTCCCGCTCCCCATTGTCGCACGCCCATTCTGAGTTATTCGCTCAAGGTTGAACCAGCGGAACATTTTTGCAATTGGCAACAAGATCCGCACGGTAACTTTATTGGTCGTTTTGTATTCCCAAAGAAGACGCGACGTTTGTCGGTCACGGTTGATCTGGTGGCAGACATGACCATCATCAATCCGTTTGATTTTTTCATCGAAGAAGCATCCGAGAACTTTCCGTTCAAATACGAACCGGGGCTAGAACGCGAACTGCGTCCGTTTCTGGAGACCGAAGATTTCGGGCCGACGTTCAAAAAGTTTATTGCAGGACTTGATCGCAAGAAGACGCACATCGTCAACTTTCTGGTCGAACTGAATCGCATCTGTCAGCAAGAGGTGAAGTACCTCATTCGGCTCGAACCAGGCGTACAGACTCCGGAAGAGACGCTGGTAAAGCGTAGTGGATCGTGTCGTGATTCAGCTTGGTTGCTGGTTCAAGCGGTTCGGCAACTGGGTTTAGCCGCGAGGTTTGTGTCGGGCTACTTGATTCAATTAGCACCTGACCAAAAATCGCTGGACGGGCCTTCCGGAACGGAAGTTGACTTCACGGACCTGCACGCTTGGACGGAGATTTACGTTCCGGGAGCAGGTTGGATTGGGCTTGATCCAACCTCCGGTCTGTTGGCTGGCGAAGGGCATATTCCGCTTGCAGCTACACCCGATCCGAGTTCGGCGGCACCGATCTCTGGCAGCCATGAGAAGTGTGAGGTCGAATTCGATTTTGCGATGAGTGTGACTCGCATTCATGAAGACCCGCGAGTCACGAAACCGTACACTGCGACACAATGGGATGACATCGAACAGCTTGGTCATCGCGTCGATGAACGCTTGAAGAAGCAAGACGTACGGTTGACTATCGGCGGTGAGCCTACATTCGTTTCCATCGATGATATGGATGGCGCGGAATGGAATACCGCTGCGGTTGGACCTGATAAACGCCGTTTGTCTGAGATTCTCATCAAACGCTTGCGAGCCCGATTTTGTCCGGGCGCTCTGCTGCATTACGGTCAGGGTAAATGGTACCCCGGAGAATCATTGCCTCGCTGGGCGCTGGCGTGTTATTGGCGCAAAGATGGAATACCGGTTTGGGAAAATCCTGCCCTGATCGCTGATGCGAATGCGAATCTGGGCCACACAGTGCGAGACGCACATCGCTTCGCGAATCGCCTGGCTGACCTGCTGGAGATTCGCAAAAAGTGGATCGTACCAGCCTATGAAGACATCGCTCAGTTTTTGATCAAAGAGCAGCAGTTGCCGGTCAATGTTGATCCTCGCGATCCCAAGTTAACCGACCCAGAGGAACGAGCTCGGATGGCGCGAGTGTTCCAGCGAGGCGTGGGCGCGCCGGTTGGTTTTGTTGTGCCGTTGCGACGTCAGTGGTGGCAAGCTCAACCGCGCTGGGCCAGCGGCCCGTGGCCGGTTCGCTCCGAAAAACTATTTCTTCTGCCTGGTGATTCTCCCATTGGTTTGCGTTTGCCGATCGATTCGCTGCCTTGGGCACTGCCGGAAGATCTGGAGCCGCGGCATGAGCTTGATCCGCTTGTACCAGTTGGTCCGCTGCCGCGACCGGATTATCGGCAGCCAGCGGTCCGCACGCCGCCAGTACCGACTGGGCGTCCGCCGGTATCCGAGCAGTACCTGCAAGGCCGAGATGAAGAAGTCGACGAACTCGCCTTTGAAGACGATGAAACGAAACCTTCAGCCATTGTGCGAACAGCGCTTTGTATTGAGCCCCGTGGTGGAACGATTCATGTGTTCATGCCTCCGATGGAGCGATTGGAAGATTATCTTGATCTGGCTCGGGCGATCGAAGTCACGGCTGGTGAGTTGAAAATGCCGGTGGTCATCGAAGGCTACTTGCCGCCTTATGATTCGCGCGTCAACGTATTGAAGGTTACGCCTGATCCAGGTGTAATCGAAGTGAACACGCATCCGGTTGATAGCTGGGATGAATTGGTCGTGTCGACGAAAGCCCTGTACGAAGAGGCTCGGCTTGCACGACTAGGCACTGAAAAGTTCGACCTTGATGGCAAGCACTGGGGAACGGGCGGTGGCAACCACGTGGTGCTGGGTGGCCGTACTCCAGCCGACAGTCCCTTTCTGCGCCGCCCCGATATGCTCAAGAGCATGATTGCGTACTGGACCAATCACCCCTCGCTGTCGTATTTGTTCAGCGGCCGGTTTGTTGGCCCGACCAGTCAAGCGCCGCGCGTCGATGAAGGGCGGCGTGATGCCTTGTATGAATTGGACCTGGCGTTTTCCATCGTACCGCCGCGTGGAGAAACCTGTCCTCCGTGGTTAGTTGATCGCATCTTTAGGAACTTGCTGACTGATTTAACTGGCAACACACATCGGGCGGAGTTTTGCATCGACAAGCTCTATTCGCCAGACAGTTCGACGGGCCGGTTGGGGTTAGTCGAGTTGCGAGGTTTCGAAATGCCTCCGCATGCTGAGATGAGCCTGACGCAGCAGTTGTTGATTCGCGCGTTGATCGCCAAGTTTTGGGAGCAGCCGTACGAGCAACCGGTCGTCGAATGGGGCACTTCGCTGCACGATCGCTTTTTGTTGCCGCACTTCGTGTGGGAAGATTTCAAGCAAGTGATCGGCGACTTGAAGCACAGCGGCTTTGATTTTGAGACCGACTGGTTCGCGACCCATTTCGAGTTCCGATTTCCGAAAGTTGGTGACCTACTGCGCGATGAATTGCAGATGGAATTGCGTACGGCGATTGAACCTTGGTATGTGCTCGGTGAAGAGCCTGCTGGCGGCGGCACGGTTCGCTTTGTCGATTCTTCCGTAGAGCGATTGCAACTAAAGTTGAGCGGCGTGACTTCGGGGCGCTATATCGTGACTTGCAATGGTCGCAAAATGCCGTTGGTACCCACGGGAGTTCCAGGTGAGTTGGTGGCTGCGGTTCGCTATCGCGCGTGGCAGCCCGCCAGTTGTCTGCACCCAACTATTCCAGTACACAGCCCGCTGACGTTTGACATTTTGGATACGTGGGCAAGTCGTTCCATTGGGGGCTGCATGGTGCATGTTGCGCATCCGGCGGGTCGCAATTACCAATCGTTCCCCGTGAACCCTTATGAAGCGGAAGCGCGCCGCGCGGCGCGCTTCTTCCGCATGGGGCACACGCCAGGTCAAATTAAATTACCTGCGATCGAACACAATCCAACTTTCCCGTTGACCTTAGACCTGCGCAGAAAGAACTAGTGCTTCA
>JANPLP010001001.1:0-4850 GCA_031426595.1 Planctomycetia bacterium
AGCTTTTCCGGAAATCATCGGGCTGGATGCGAATCGCTTTATAGAAGCCGCAAGCTGGGCGCGGCAATGGAGCTCGGTGCCCGGTGGCGCAGCGCGGGAGCAGTTCACTACGCCGATGATTGCGATGGGGTTATCGCCTCACTCGCCCTACTCGGTTCATTTCCCTACTCTGGTAAGTGAGTTAGCGGACGATGAAGCGCGACGGCAAGTCACTGCGATGCATGTGGCTGAGAGCTTAGATGAATTGGAGTGGCTCGCAGGTGGCACTGGTCCGTTTCGAGGCGTGTTCGAGAAGTTGGGAGTTCCAGCCGATGCGCCTCGAGCGAGTGTGGCGGAGATCATCGAATGGTTGGCAACGCGTGAGCGAGCTTTGCTGATCCATGGCAACTACTTGAACGAATCCGAAACCGAACAGGTTGCTAGTGCGGCCATCTCCATCGTTTACTGTCCGCGAACGCATCAGCATTTTGCGCATGCTGAGTATCCGTTGCGTCGATACCTGGATTCGAAGATCAATGTCGTGCTTGGGACCGATTCTCGCGCAAGCAACCCGGATCTCGACCTGTGGAACGAAGTTCTCGCCGTGCGTCACAGCTATCCCTGGGTGAGTTCGGAATGGCTTTACGGTGCTGTCACG
The DNA here is from genome assembly GCA_031426595.1 of Planctomycetia bacterium. Taxonomy (GTDB): domain Bacteria; phylum Planctomycetota; class Planctomycetia; order Pirellulales; family Pirellulaceae; genus Aureliella. The sequence continues at coordinate 638 of JANPLP010001001.1, forward strand.
CTGGGAGCGGCGGAAGCCCTTGGGGTCGACGAGCATTTTGGGAGCTTGCAAGTTGGCCGCGTTGCGTTCCTCAATATCAGTCGCTTGGATGAGCGGGTGCCGTATCACAAGCTGCTCGACGAACTGACTACTCGCCCGCATCCGTTCACGCCGCTGAGCAGCGTTGTGGGGCGAACGTGAAACTGAGGAAGCGCTGCAGTGGGACGACTGGGGCACATGAGCCATCGCCTGCCATCCAAGCGACAGATTCTGGCCAATGCCGTAAAGCCCCTAATCTTGTTGTTTGTTTAGGCCGCGGATAGCTAAGCTCGCTTTTAACTAATTTGTTGCCAATTCATAAGCAAGTGCATGCCAGCACTTACCGAATGGAGTCATGTTGGAATTGTGCATGGCTGAGATCAACTTATAGGCCGAGCGGGTGAAGACTTCGTTGACGGTCAACTCGGTCGTGAAGAAAATCGACGAATGTGCAGTGGGTTGGAAGTAGCGATGGGTACTCGACCCAGCGTCTTGACCCAAGCTCTGTATGGCCATCGTCTGGTGAATTTCCATGCGTTGTGGATTCTCCATGATCAGCGAATTAGGGAACGTCATCATCCAGTTACCCGATGCATCCGCAACGACCTGCCGTTCGCCGATAAGACTACCGTTATGGTCGTAGATCTTTGCAACCAGCGTTGACCCAGGAGCGGTGATGCCGCTGAAAATCGGATCAACCGGAAGCGGCATTAATCGCGTCGTGATCGGTGGTACACTTTGGAAGAATACCCCAAAGCGATCCGAAGAACGATCGTTGAACGAATCGAAATTGAAATTCATCAGGCTGTTAGCTTCTACAGCTGAATTATTTCCCGAAACAGGATCTGAGCCATTTGCACCGTTATCTCTCACGGCTGCAAGGATCGACATGGAGACGATCTCTACAGGTGCGGTCATGGCTATTCGAGCTTGAACTGTCAGAACGATTTGCTCTCCTGCAGCCAGTTCGCTTAGGTGCCATGTAATCGTGTTGGCGACTCGATCCACGATACCACCGTGCGATGGTGAGAGACTTTCGAAAACTTCCGCCGGATACGAAGTGGTGACAGTTACACCCGTGCCGTCCTGGTTACCTTGGTTGACTACTGTAATCGCATACTGAATGCTATCGCCGCGAATGACTCGAGTTCGTCCGTCGGTGATACTAATTCGGTATTCAGGTTCGGCGTCGACTGCCGTGACGATCGCTAACGTGTTGTCACTTGGCGACGGATCGCTTCCGTTAGTGCCATCGTCCGCGATGCTTGCCAAGAGCGTTAGAGCATGGACGCCTGCAGGAATCGTAGGTGCAATGTCAAAGCCGAAGTTGACGGAGCCCGTGCTGCCTGCGGACAGACTACCGACATCGCACTTGTAAATACCGTTTCCTTGATGGATCCAACCGGGCGAACTCGTGGCTGGATTAAAGGTCGTATGGGGTGGTAAGGTCATGGTGACAACGACGCTCGTTGCGCCCTGGTTACCAAGATTTCCATAATTGACAACGTAATTGGCCGTACCGCCTGGCTGGGGATTAGTAGCCGGAGGAACAATCGTAAAGCCGACGTTGGGTGCAGCGTCAACTTTAGCCCATTCAGTTTCTACGTTGTTCGCAGGCGTGAGATCACTTCCATTTGAGCCATCATCGTTGATGACCGATCGTGTAAGTATGCCTTCGACTCCGGCCGGAACGGATGGAGTCAGCGTGACCGCGAAAAGCAGACTTCCGGAATTCAAGCCATACACGGTACCGACATGGAATGAATAGGTGCCGTCTCCATGGTCGATCCAACCTGGACTGCTCGCTGAAGCATCAAAGGTCGTGTTTGGGGGCAGCGATTGAGTCAGTACTACTCCGGTTGCATCGCGATCCGTCACGTTCGTATAGTCAATCGTGAAGACGACAGTGTCTCCTGGCTGAGCGGTGATTCCCGAATCGCCCACGGTTACAACTAAATCCGGATTGACTACGTTCCAAGTAAACGATGTTGAAACACTGGCTCCATGCGGATCGGTAGCTGAAACTACCACCGTGTAAGGACCACCAGCTGCAGCCGTCGCGGTAATCGTACCACCTATCACTCCTGTGATCGGATTGATCGTGAGCCCAGGCGGAAGGCTAGTTGCACTAAAGATCAACGTGTCGCTACCATCGGGGTCATTGAATTTCCCTGAAATGTCTAGCGAGACAACATCGAGTCCCGAGTTCTCTTGAACTGGGATCGGAGCAATCAAAATCGGAGTGTCGTTCGTTCCCGAGACAGTTACTGTGACTACAGCAGTTGAAAATCCACCTTGGCCGTCGCTGATTGTGTAGCTGACGGAGGTCGTTCTGGTTTCGCCGACGGCTAGGTCGTTGAAGTCGGTGCCGGGGTTGAATGTGTACGCGCCGCTGATGCCGATGTTGAAGGATCCGCCGCTGGTGCCGCTGACATTCGTGGCTACATTGGCTGCTGAGCCGTTGACTGCGCTGACTGTCAAAGTATCGCCGTCTGGATCAATGTCGTTGGTCACAACATTCCCAGTTACCGTCGCGTTCTCAGTCGTGGAGTTCGTATCAGCTACAGCAGTCGGAGCTGGGTTGGTCACGTTCCAAGTAAACGTCTGAGAAGTCGCCGCTCCCCATGGATCGGTGGCGGTAATGGTGACTGAGTAAGGACCGCTCACGCTGGCGTTGGCAGCCATGATTCCTGTGATCACACCGGTGCTGGCATTAATACTTAGCCCTGGAGGCAGCGTGCCACCAGCACTGTAAGTGAACGTGTCACTGCTATCTGGATCAGTAAAGTTGCTGCTCACATTGAGCGTTACTGAGTCACCATCGCTTTGGACTTGAGTGGCAATTCCTACTGAAGCTGGCGAGTCGTTTATGCCAGTAATCAAAACAGTTATTGAAGCTGTTGCCGTTGCACCGTTGCCGTCATCGGCGGTGTATTGAATCGTTGTGCTTCGAGTTTCGCCAACTGCGAGGTCATCGAAGTCAGTTCCCGGCACAAACGTGTAGGCACCGTCTACGTTAATCGTGAAGAAGCCGCCGTGAGATCCCGCAGTACTTACGCCCACGGAACCCGCATTGCCATTGACGGCGGACACAACAAGAATGTCCCCGTCTGGATCAATGTCGTTGGTTAATACGTTTCCAGCAACCAGTGAATTCTCGGTCGTTCCGTCAAAGTCATCCCAGGCAGTCGGTGGAATGTTGGCTATTACCCAAGTAAATGTCTGCGTGGTTGTCAGGCCATGCATATCGGTGGCGGTGATTGTGACTGTATAAGGTCCGCCCACGGAAGCGCTCGAGTCAAGCGTACCTGTGACGACACCGGAATTTGCATCAATGCTCAATCCTGTCGGCAGGTTGCTAGCGGAAAATTCGAGAATGTCAGTTCCGTCCGGATCGCTGAAGACGCTCGACAGATTAACGTTTACCACATCGCTGTCGTTGTGCAATAGATCAGCCATCGCTGTCGAAACCGGACTGTCGTTCGTACCGGTAACGGTGATCTTCAGTGTAGATGTGCTCGTTCCGCCCTCACTGTCCGTCACTGTGTAGCTGACGCTGGTCGCTCTAGACTCGCCGAAAGCCAAGTCATCGAAAGCCGTGCCTGTGTCAAACGTGTAGGCTCCGGCCGAGTTGATTGTAAATGTACCACCACTCGATCCAACGACATTGGCGCCTAGATTTCCTCCCATTCCGTTGACGGCGCTGACGGTGAGCGTATCGCCATCGGGGTCCGTATCGTTTGTAAGTACATTGCCCGACGTGGTGTCGTTCTCGCTCACTGAGCCTAAATCGAAGATGGCAGAAGGAGCAGGATTTGCCACGTTCCAAGTGAATGCCTGCGAAGTTGTTGCGCCGTGCGGATCGGTAGCCGTAATCGTAACGCTGTAGGGTCCGCCAATACTTGCGCTATGGTGGATCGTACCGCTGATTAGCCCTGAAACTGAATCGATACTAAGTCCCGGCGGCAGGTTGCTCGCGCTGAACTCGAGAGTATCAGAGCTATCGAAATCGTTAAAGCTACCCTTGACATTCAGCGACACAATCTGTCCGTCAGTGCTTGCTTGAACACCTACAGGCACGGAGGTTGGAGTGTCGTTCAAGCCGTTGACGGTGATCGTCAATGTAGTCGTTGAGGTTCCACCCTGGTTATCGATCGCTGTATACGTAACCGTCGTAGTTCGTGTTTCGCCGGTT
>JANPLP010001002.1:0-3847 GCA_031426595.1 Planctomycetia bacterium
TGCCACTGCTGCGAGCACCAAACGTTTGGCGAGTTCAAGAGCGGATCGTCCGACCGTCTCTTCCATATACTCGATCGCAACTCGATACAGCCCGGGCTCGTCCGTCGGTACGGCTCGACCAAATCGAACGTCATTACCGGCCAAGAACTGCAACTCAAGAGCTACGTGCTCTAAGACGTGAGCCAAATTGCTCCCTCGTCGAAGTTGCTCCAGGAAGCCACCGCGTTCGCCGATGCTGCCGCGATGATTGACGAGTGTTGGCAGCCATGCCTTTAAACGATCGTTGAATCCGTCCATTTCATGCGTTGAGGCGTGCTGTAGATCCGCCAGTTCAACCCATACTTCAAGCACTGTGATATTCGTCCAGATATTCGGCCCACGCAGCGCGAGGACTTTTCGAAACGACAGAGGTTCAACAGGAATTGAGTCAGACATGAATTTTGTAATCTCGATCAACACAAATGGTAGTCGTTAGTCGGTTTTACGGATTGCTCCGCTTCAACGCCGACAGCAGTCGTTCAGAGGTGTAATTGCCATCAGAGCTTCACTAGTCTCGGTGTTTGCATTGCAAACGCATTCACGACAGCCAGGTTAGCAAGCAAAGATGGCGAGTCGACCGTGCAACTTAGCACGGTCGGTAGGCGCGAGAGTGAGTCGTTGAAATCGGTTTCTATACTTCAATCGACATTCTAGGGCCGCATTCTCAAACGGCCATTTTATTCCGACAGCGGAATGCGGGTGGAAAAGATTTCTCAAGTTTGGCAAATTCATGTGCTTCCAACAGCCGAGTTCTTAAAGTTGCGAGACTTGGCTATCCGATGCCCTGAATTATCCCGTCCGCAATTATCGCACAACGAATCCAAACGGCTAGGCATAAATCTTGACAGTTCGGTAAACTACTAGCTTGGCCCTCATCAGGCGAAACTCAGGGATTGCTGGCGGTTGCAAAGCTGGCTGCGCTACGTCGCAGAACACTTGCCCAGCTTGGCCTGGCCTGCAACTCGCAGCTTTAACTCGCTTCTGCGACGCCTTGTCGAGATTGACTTAGCGGCCGCGTTTTTACCATTATTGGTTGGTCGTTCCAGCCAGAACATCTTATCTTTTATGAATTCGACCAATTCCACCAGCGGTGGCGAGAAGTCACTAGACAGCTCCTCTTCGCACGATCTCCTAGGCAGTATTTCGCCTGGCTGGCTGCCGAGTTTGAGGTCAGCCGTAGTGGCCGGAGAACGTGTGCTGGCGTACCTCGAGCTCGACTTGGATGGCCAACGCAAGTTTGCACAAACCTTGCTGGTTTTGACGAATACGCGACTGATCGAGTGTGGCGTTTCTGCGTCAGGCGTTTTGAGCTCACCCAAATTCTGGGACATGAATCCGCGGCTGGAGCTGCATGCTTCGGTTCAGTCTGGGTTGGGCAAGTTAGAATTGCTCGAAGGTGACAAAGCGAAACATCAGTGGCCTTTTACATCGGCATGCGAATCGAGCGCGGACCGCTTTGCAGCCGCCTATGCTTCCATCGTGCGCAGCCGAGCGATTACAGCCAATAATGGGGAAGCACTCCTAGCACGCTGCGCATCCTGTGGAGCGGTACTACAAGAAGATCAGGCGACTTGTCCGTCGTGTACTCCCGTGGCTGCGCCTTCGCCATCAGCCTCGCTCATGCGGTTGATGCCCTTTGCCAAACGTCGTTTGGGAACGATCGCGCTGGGTATCGCGCTCACGATCGCTTCGACTGCTGCGGCGATGGTGCCGACCTACTTGACGATTCCGTTGATCGATCACGTGCTAGAGCCATGGCAAAATGCGCTGGAAGTGGGCGATGAAGTGCGTTATGCGATGATCTATGGTTACATCGCCGCGCTAGCCGCCGCAGCCGTGTTAGCTTGGGTGCTCGGTTGGGCCAAGACCTATGTGCTGGCCCTCGCTAGCGAACAGGTTAGCTCCGATATACGCAATCAGACTTATAGCCATCTGCAGAAACTCTCGCTCGAGTATTACGGTGGTCGAAGGACTGGCGATCTGATCTCGCGCATCAGCAGCGACACGGACCGGATCTGCAACTTTCTGTCGGCTCACATGGTGGACTTCATCAGCGACGTGATGATGTTCTTGTTCACCGCGATCATCCTGATTGGCATTGATCCTATTTTGGCTCTGGCTGCGCTCTTGCCTTTCCCGTTCATCGCGTGGCTGATCCAAAAAGTACGCATTAATTTGCGGCACGGATTTGCGCGAGCTACGAATGCATGGGGCGATATGGTCAGCGTCTTGACCGATGCGATTCCCGGTGTGCGAGTGGTCAAAGCGTTCGCGCAAGAGCAACGCGAGATTGCTCGATTCGCGCAGGCGAACAAAGTGGTCTACGACAACAACATTCGCGTTAATCGCTTGTGGTCGTTCTTTGGTCCCACCGTTTCCTTCTTGAATGAGATCGGTGTCTTAGTGATCTGGGCATTTGGTGCTTGGCGAGTCGCAACAGGCGATATCACAGTTGGCATTCTGATCGGCTTTGTTTCGTACATCGCTCGTTTTTATATTCGCTTGGATTCGATGAGCGGCTTTCTAGCCAACACGCAGCGGGCGGCTGCATCGACGCATCGCATCTTCGAAATTCTCGATCGCCAACCCGTTGTAATGGAACCAACCAATCCTGTCGCTATTGGAAAACTCAGTGGCGAAGTGACATTGTCGGGCGTTCGTTTCAAATATGGTAGTCGCGAAGTATTGCGAGGAATCGATATGCGAATCGAACCGGGTGAGTTGGTCGGTGTGGTCGGTCCCAGTGGTTCTGGAAAGAGCACGCTGGTCAACTTAGTTTGTCGCTTTTACGATCCGACCCAAGGTAAGATTACGACGGGCGGTGTCGACATTCGTTCGTTCGCGGTGGAAAAGTATCGCCGCAACATAGGTATCGTTTTGCAAGAGCCGTATCTGTTCTTTGGGACCATTGCAGACAACATTACCTATGGTCGTCCTACTGCTTCGCGAGCGGAGATTATTGAAGCGGCGCGCGCGGCGCATGCGCATAACTTTATAGTCAAACTTCCCGATGGTTACGATTCGATTGTTGGGGAGCGGGGGCAGACATTGTCAGGTGGTGAGCGTCAGCGGATATCGATCGCGCGAGCGTTGCTAACCGATCCAAGCATTTTGATTTTGGACGAAGCAACATCCGCGGTTGACAACGAGACTGAGCGCGAGATTCAAAATGCGCTCGATAACCTCATCCGCGGTCGAACCACAATCGCTATCGCTCACCGCCTTTCCACTTTGCGGAACGCCAATCGTATTTTTGTTTTGGAAGCGGGACGTGTGGTCGAAGTGGGCAAGCATGAAGAGTTGCTTGAGCTGGGCGGTGTTTACTCGCGGCTGTACCACGCTCAACTAGAGACCAAAGCTGCTCCATCACCGCCTCCAGCGCCCGCTTCATTTCAACGAGTTCGAGTCGTCAAGCTTGATTAAAGTGCTAGGGTTTTTGTTGTGAATGAGATCATCGAAAATGCGAAGTCCGACGGTAGCGAGTTCGTTTTTTCGTGCGATGAACGGGGTCGCCTGGTTGCAGAAGATCGGACGGGTAACCGGCATGTGGGATTATCAGCGATGCGATTGTTTCCGATGAGCGATCCCGATAACTGGATTGCTGTGTTTGATGAAACTGGTCGAGAGCTATGCTGTATTCCAGCGGTTGCTAAGCTGCCTGAAAATTCGGCTTATGCGATTCGCACGACTTTGACCAACAGTGAATTCATACCCGTCATCGAACGGATTGTGCATATCTCCAGTAATGATCCTCCCTGTCGCTGGACGGTTGAGACCGACCGCGGCAACACAGAATTCATCATCAATG
>JANPLP010001003.1:0-4278 GCA_031426595.1 Planctomycetia bacterium
TGCTTGACTTAGCAAAACAGCTCCAGTCGCGAACTCAGACAGCGAGTGACTTTCACATCTTCACGGAGTTACTGCAGGAATATGTCGACGCTGCAGGCGAGTTGTTCGCGGCGGGTCAGGGAGGGCTGTATAACGGCGATTCGGTCACTAGGGCGGTCGCGTTAGCCAAACGATCAGGTTTACGCGCCGTTGGGCAAAGTAGCTGGGGACCGACCGTGTTCGGATTTGCCGCCGAGTCACTCGCTGCGGAGGAAATTGCCAAGAAGTTGCAGGAGTTGCGACCTAACGAGCGGTGGCAGATTCGCATCTGCACTCCCGCGCGTCAGGGAGCGAGTTGGTGTTGGATTCCGGACGGATGCTAGAGGTCGGCCACTCAAGGATTAAATCGCTAGGTGCAGACGGCCCAGCACTGGAGGCCCCGCACTGGAGGCCCAGTCCTGGAGGCCCAGCACTGGAGGCCCAGCACTGGAGGCCCATGCTTAGGGCTACCGGCCGGACTACTTCTTCTTTGTGACGGTCTTTTTTGCGGGAGCCTTCTTCGCAGGTGACTTGGTCGCAGTCTTCGCGGCTACTGCAGCTTTCTTAGCAGGCGTTTTTTTGGTGGTGACTTTAGCAGCAACTTTTGTAGTTGACTTCGTTGCAGCTACTTTGCTCGCTGATTTTTTTTCAGCCGTTTTGGCTGAGCTAGCAGCGGTCGTTTTCTTCGCTTTGCCGCCACCGAATGCTTGTTCCCAGCCAGATGCGTATTGGGAGTTGGAACCTACGCGAGTGATCGTCATGTCGTTTCCTTTCGAATATAGACCTAAAGGGCTGCCTGCAAACGGATCGCGGTGCAAAGCAACCTAAAACAAATGCGAGCCCGATGATGAGTTGCGGCGAATCATTTTGCGCGCGATTGTTCATTCAACTCGCGCAGCCGTCAACATCAACATGCAGTGAGAGTTTACGAAAAATCTACGCTTTGTATAGCGCTACAAGTTTCGCTTATGCGATGCAGGATGCATCGATCCTGCATTCACCGATGGCGTTAGCCTAGCGAGTTCAAGCTTACAAGCGGCAATTGCCGATCGCGGTTTCAAGGATTGCAGAGGCACCGAGTGCTTCAAGCTTTTCCATTACATCGATCGCGTGCTTTCGCTTGACCATCGCCCGCACCGCGCACCATTCGCTGTCTTCAAGTGCGTTGACTGTGGGTGACTTGAAGCCCGGCGTGATGGCTTCAGCAGCGGCTAATTGCAAACGTGGAATGTTGTACTCCAGCAGCGAGTAGTCGCGGGCAATCACGACTCCCTCTAACCGTCGCACGACTCGGTCAGCCACCTCAGCGTTGTGACATTGCCGATTTTGAATCAAGACTGTTTCGTACTGTCCGATGTCCGTCAGGATGCGCAGCTTGTTAGCAGCGAGCGTGCTGCCGGTTTCGACTAGGTCAACAATGGCGTCGGCGACCCCGAGCGAGATCATGATTTCGACCGAGCCAGACAGTTCGACTAAGTGAACATTTGCCTTATGTTCGGCAAGGAAGCGTTCGGTCAAGTTGGGAAAACTCGTCGCAATGCGCTTGCCGTTTAGTTGCTGGCAGTCGGTGATCTCGGAAGTATCGGGCACGCAGAGACTCAGCCGACAGTGGCCGACACCTAGGGGCATGCGCACATCGATATCCGCTTGGCTCTCTAGCAACAAATCGCTGCCCGTGATACCGAGATCGATCGCACCTTCGGCGCATAGGACGGGTATATCGTCGGTGCGCAAAAAGATGATGTCGATAGGGAGTTGTTTGACGAGTGCAAACAAAGTCCGCTCTTGACGACGAAATTGCAAACCGGCTTGGTTCAGTAATTCCGTTGCCAGCTCGCTGAGTCGTCCTTTGCTGGGGATTCCGATCCGGAGATTTCGATTCATGTTTTGTTTATGCGTTGGGTTTTGGTGGGCGGTTTTGTTTTTCGGTAAGCCCGGAAACTCCTTCGCGCCGCGCTAGTTCGACGCGAAGGTCGTCGACGCTAATGCCGCGGCTCCCGAGCAGAACCCACAGATGGTAGATTAGGTCGCAGGCTTCGTAGATCAAATGTTGATTGTCTGGCGCGGTTGAGCTCGCCGCAGCGTCAACCACTTCGGCCGCTTCCTCGGTGATCTTAGCACCCATTTTCCCTACACCACCTTCGATGAGTCGCGTTGTGTAGGAACCGGGGGGCAGCTCGCGGGCTCGAGTGTGCACCTGCTGCATCAGTCGATCGAGCGTATCGCCAGCGCCCGCAGTTGGGTCATTGTCGGGCATGTGAGAGGTAGGTTGAGTCACTTATGCGTTCGATTTATCGAGCGGGTTTCGTTTGTTTAGCTAGGAAATCCATGCCTGGGTTACCAATTTCTTGTCGCCATATCATAATTCCACCTAGCTGATTCACCAATCATACCGAGCGCTCGGCAGCTAGACGACGATACCGCCGCTGTAATTCAGAAATTCATGAACTTCGACTCCACGACCACCGCAGCCGAATGGACCAAGCCACCGCTCATGGGCTGCTACTATTTGACGGGTCCGACTTGCAGTGGCAAGACACCGCTGGCGATCGAAGTTGCAAAGTTGCTTGACGCTGAGATCTTGTCGCTCGACTCGATGGCCGTTTATCGCGGGATGGATATCGGCACCGCTAAACCTTCGCTCGAGCAACGTCAGGAAGTCAAGCACCACTTGATTGACATCGCCGATCCTACGGACTCGTTTAGTGTATCGTGTTATGTCGAAGCCGCGCACGCTTGTGTGGCTGAGATCCGTTCGCGCGGCAAACGCGTGCTGATCGCTGGAGGGACACCGCTGTACTTAAAATGCTTGCTGCGAGGTTTGTTTATTGGTCCGCCAGCAGACTGGGAGTTCCGCAACTCGGTAAATGAAGATTTAAAGACCTATGGACCTGAAGCGCTCAAGACACGATTGGCACAAGTGGATCCGTTGCTCGCCCATCGCTTGCACTTACACGACTCAAGGCGGATGATACGTGGCTTGGAAGTTGCCCGAGCCACGGGCCGTCCGCTGAGCCACTGGCAGGAGCAGTTTGAGAACCCTGCGCCGCGTAAGCTGGCGCCGGTGACCGTACTGCGACTCGACAGAGCTTGGTTGCATGAGCGGATCAACGAGCGGGTCGAGCGGATGCTTGCTGAAGGGTTGATTGCCGAAGTGGAACAACTGGTGGCGCGGCACGGTAGCTTGGGGCATACGGCAGTGCAAGCCGTCGGTTACCGCGAAGTGCTCCAGCAACTCACTGGCGAACTGCCGGCAGCGGAAACAACGGACAAGATCAAAGCTCACACCCGCCAGTTTGCGCGTCGGCAAGAGATTTGGTTTCGCGGTTTGAAGGAGCTTGAGCCAATAGTCGTAACTGCGGAAAGCAAGTTGAACGAAATGGCCGAGCAGTTGGCGAGTTGGTTTGCAGAACAAATGGATACACCAACGCCTGCTTGAGAAAACACTTTCGGAAGAGGAATTCATGGAACTCGATGCCAGCCTCACGTGCGCCGCAATTTGGCTGTGCATCTTAATCGGTGGCACGATCGTGTACGCGATATCGGTGGCGCGTTCCAGCGATTACGACTTTTGGGAATCGGCCTTGTATTTGCCGACTTACATGATGGGACGCTTGCTATGGCGTGTCCATTTTACGAATCAAGCCCCTGCTGAACTGAAAGCAGGAGCGCTGTTGGTCGCCAATCATCGCAGCAGTGTCGATCCGTTCTTTGTGCAATTGGCCGCGCGGCGACGTGTGCATTGGATGGTGGCTCGCGAGTATTGCGAACATCCGGTGTTCGGGTTGATCCTGGGTGCGGCGCAAGTCATCCCTACCAACCGTAGCGGCATGGACACTGCCGCCACCAAAGCTGCGATACGCTTGACAAAGGCTGGACGATTGGTCGGTATGTTCCCCGAAGGCCGATTAAATCACACTCGCGATCCAGTCGTCTCCGTGCGCAGCGGCGCAGCCATGGTGGCAGAGCGAGCTGGAGTTCCAATCGTGCCGCTGTATATCGCTGGCAGCCCCTATCGACGTGAAGTCTGGAGCCCGCTGATCATGCCGGCTCGAGTGGCGATCACGTTTGGGAAACCGATCTTCCCAGCGAAGGTGCTGGCTGAATCGGCTGAAGAGAAAATCGGCGAGCCCGGTTGCGAGCCCAGTAGTATGAATAAGGAGGCGATCAATGCAGGAGCCAGCGACGGAAATAGTGACGACTTCGACAGCGGAATGACAACTGCCGAGGCGCTCATCTTGCAATGGGGACAACAAGTCG